>CADBOL010000187.1 GCA_902796295.1 Oscillospiraceae bacterium | reverse complement strand
TTAAGACTTTCAAGGAATCTTCCTGTACGCTCTATCGCCGTGCGTATATGATCTGTCGAGTAGCAGTATGAAGCTCTGACAAATCCCTCTCCGCTTTCGCCGAACGCAGTGCCCGGAACAACGGCGACCTTTTCACTTTCAAGCAGTTTTTCGCAGAATTCTTCGCTGGTCAGCCCGGTCGATTTTATTGACGGGAACGCGTAAAAAGCGCCCTCGGGCTCACGGCATTCAAGGCCTATGGAGTTAAACCCGCTCACCATAAGCTTGCGCCTTGTATCGTATTCCTCTATCATCGCGGCAACCTCTTCATCGCAGTCTCTGAGCGCCGTGACCGCAGCATACTGCGAGGTGGTCGGGGCGCACATAATCGAATACTGATGAAGCTTGGTTATCTGGGAGATTATCTCCCGGGGACCGCAGGTGTAACCGAGTCGCCAGCCTGTCATCGAGAAGGCTTTTGAGAAACCGTTCACCACTATTGTGCGTTCCCAAAGACTTCCGACACCTGCGGGCGAAACATGTCTCTTTCCGTTGAATGTAAGCTCTGAGTATATCTCATCCGAAAGCAGCATTATATCTGTATCTTTTATGACCTCTTCAATCTCCTCATAATCCTTCCGCTCCATTATGGCACCTGTGGGGTTTGAGGGATAAGGCAGAATTACCGCCTTTGTCTTTGAGGTCATCTTTTCCCTTAGCTCCGATGCAAGCAGCTTGAAGCCGTTTTCGGCCTTGTTTTCCGTGATAACGGGAATACCGCCCGCCATCTGCACCATCGGCACATAGCAGACATAGCTCGGCTGAGGGATAATAACTTCATCACCGGGGTTGACTATAGATCTTAACGCCGCGTCAATCGCTTCACTGCCGCCGACGGTGACGAGAATCTCCTCCTGAGGATGATAAGAGAGAGAATACTTTCTCTCAAGATAATACGATATCTCGCGTCTGAGCTCGGCCAAACCTCTGTTTGCGGAGTATCCGGTCTTTCCTCTTTCGAGAGAGCGGATTGCCGCGTTTCTGATTTTCCACGGCGTGGGGAAATCCGGCTCACCGACACCGAGCGAGATGACATCCTTCATAGTCCCGGCAATGTCAAAAAACTTCCTTATGCCGGAGGGCTGTATCTCCGCTATGGTGTCATTGAGCACCTTATCATAATTCAGCAAGATGAAACAACTCCCCGCTCATCGGGATCGGTGACCTCAAGGTCAACATCGAGTTCCTTATATCTTCTCATTACAAACTGCGTCTTTGTGGAGGTTATGCTCTCCATTACGGCAAGCTCCTTGGCAACAAACCTTGAAACATCCTGGAAGGTCTTGCATTTTACGATAACGCAGAGATCGGAATCGCCCGAGAGCAGATAGACGCTCTCCACCTCGTGGAATTTGGCTATCTTTTTGGCTATGTCTTCAAAGCCGAGACCGGGCTTCGGCGTAACCTTGATTTCAACCATCGCCGAAACATAGAATTCATCCAGCTTTTCCCAGTCGATAACGGTCCTGAATCCTCTGATGAGGCCGTCTGCCTTCATCTCTTTTATCTCGGCGGATACCTCCTCCTCACCGAGGCCGGTAACCGTCGCGATATCTGAAATTGACATCCTCGCGTCTTTCGCGAGAAGTTTGAGAATCTGTATATTCATAGCATCCTCCGTTGTTTTTATTCCCGAGTATAATACCATAAAAATAGCTTCATTACAAGAAAAATATGTTCCCGGCAGGCGCTTGACTGAAAACACCGTATATGCTATTATTACAAAAAGCATATCTCTTTATATTACACAGAAAGAGGGCATTTATATGAAACACTCATTAAAAATAATCGCGGTTATTCTCGCGGCTGCGACGGTTTTCGGATTCGCTTCGCTCTTCGCCGCGGCAGATAATGACGTTGTCGGAAAGACAGGCATCGTGATAGCAGGCTCGGTCAATATCCGAGAAGAACCGAGTATGACCGCCTCGACTGTCGGAGGGCTGACCTTAGGCAAAAAAGTTGATATTATCGGTGTTCAGATGGCAGACGGCATGGAGTGGTACTGGATTTCATACAACGGCGTCACCGGTTATATGAGGAGCACCTATGTTGATGTGCTCGGCACAACCGGTATGGTCAAGGGCGGCTCGGTCAACATAAGAGAGAGCGCAGATTTAACATCCGCAAGAATCGGCGGGGCAAGCTTCGGAAAGGCCGTTGATATCCTCAGGAAGGTCAAAGGCAATGACGGAAAAGACTGGTACAGAATCTATGCCGGCGATATTATCGGATATATGCCCGCGGATTATGTCGGAATCACCTCTCTCCCAGAGCAGTCAGAGGTCGGCGCGGATTACAATAAAATCATTTATGCTTCCGGAAAGGCGCTTAATGTTCCCAAAGGGTACACACTGAATGTTAACGGAAAGCGCATTCTCTGCGAAAAAGGCTCCGAAGAGTTTGACTTCAATGAATATGTCGGACAGTTCAAAAAAGACGGCTATTTCTATATGTATATTGAGGACGCCGAAGGAAACCATGTGCTTGAAAAGAGCGTTACCGTAAAGGTTGACAGCGGTTTCTTCGCGATAATATCGGCTTATTTCCAGTTTATATTCAACGGTTTCAAATGGTCAGATCAGACTGTTGAGATAGTATAAAATCCGGCGGCTGTATTTCTTATACAGCCGTTTAATTGTATTTGACATAACAGGGCCTTAAATGTATAATAATTCCCGGAAAAGAGGGATGAAAATGGACAGCATTTCAATCGGATACGCACGTGATGAAGACGCGCCGGGAATCCTGAGACTGCTCTCTCAGGTGCTTGAAATCCATGCCGCGGCAAGGCCGGATATTTTTATCCCGGGCACCACAAAATACACAGAGGATGAAGTCAAAGCGCTTATAGCGGATGAAAAATCCCCTGTATTCACGGCTGTTGACTCCTCGGGAGAGGTAATCGGCTACGCAATCTGCGAGCTCAGGGAGATGCCGCACTCGCAGAATATAATCCCCTTCCGCTATCTCTACATTGACGATTTATGCGTTGACGAGTCGCAGAGAGGAAGACATATAGGCAAAATGATATTTGATTATGTAAAATCAGAGGCGGAAAAGCTCGGTGTATATGAGATGACTCTGAATGTCTGGGAGGGAAATGACAGAGCAAAGGCTTTTTACGATAAGCTCGGATTCACTCCGCAGAAGTATTACATGGAATTCAAGCTCCGGTAAGAGAGGTAAAAACATGGATTACGAAAAAGCAAGAAAAAAGGCGGCGGAAATAGTATCGCAGATGACAGCCGAAGAAAAAATGCAGCAGCTTCTTTATAATGCTCCTGCGATTGAGCGCCTCGGAATCAACGAATACAACTGGTGGAATGAAGCGCTTCACGGAGTAGCAAGAGCCGGTACGGCAACAGTCTTTCCGCAGGCGATAGCCCTCGCGGCAACTTTTTCACCTGAAACCGTAAAAAAATGCGCGGATGTAATATCCACCGAAGCGAGAGCAAAATACAATAAAAGCGTTGAATACGGCGACAGAGATATTTACAAAGGGCTCACATTCTGGTCGCCTAATATCAATATCGCGAGAGACCCCCGCTGGGGCAGAGGCCATGAAACCTACGGAGAGGATCCGTTTCTGACCGCGGAAATCGGCACCGCTTTTATCAGCGGTATACAGGGCGAGGGTGAATTTCTCAAGGCGTCCGCCTGCTCCAAACATTATGCCGCCCACTCCGGCCCCGAAGAGCTTCGCCACGGGTTTGACGCAAAGGTTACCGCAAAGGATATGGAGGAAACATATCTGCCCGCGTTTCAGAAGACCGTTGAGGCAGGGGTATCGGGTGTCATGGGCGCATACAGCGCCGTGAACGGCACTCCGGCCTGCGCAAACGATTATCTCATCTCGAAGAAGCTACGCGGGGAATGGGGATTCAAGGGCTATTTTGTTTCAGACTGCGGCGCGCTTAATGATATTTATCAGCATCATCATTTCGCCGATACAGCGGAAGAAGCCGCGGCGGCGGCTCTGAAAGCAGGCTGCGACCTTAATTGCGGAGACTGCTACACAAGTCTTATTGACGCTTATGAAAAGGATCTCGTTACAGAGGATGAAATCACGGAATCGGCAATACGGCTCTTCACAATCCGCTGCCTGCTCGGAGAGTTTGAAAGCGAAAGGCCTTACTCCGATATTACATATGATAAAGTTGACTGTGCAGAACACAGAGCGCTGAATCTTGAAGCGGCAATGCAGTCTGCGGTGCTTCTTAAGAACGAGAATTCCTTCCTGCCGCTTGACAAAAACAAAGTCAAAAACATCGGCGTTGTCGGCCCAAACGCCATCTCAATCACGGGACTTGAGGGCAACTACGAGGGCAAAGCGAGCGAATACATTACCCCCGCCGACGGTATCAGACGGGTGTTCAGTGACAGCGAGGTGCGTGTTTCCATAGGCTGTCAGTATAACTATGAGAAACTCGGCAGCTGGGACGGCCACGAGAATTTAATCTCAGACGGTCTGGCAGTCGCTTCCGTCAGCGATGTGACAGTGCTCTGCCTCGGTCTCGACAACCGCCTTGAAGGCGAATGCGGAGACAAAAGCTCTATAAGACTTCCCGAGATTCAGATTAAACTCGCCGAGGCGGTCTGCGATGTCTGCGAGAATGTCGTTGTTGTAATAATGTGCGGCTCATCAATAGATATCGGCAAAAAGCTTACGGAAAAAGCCAAAGCCATACTCTGGGCATGGTACCCCGGCTCACAGGGAGGTCTCGCGATTGCGAAACTTCTCGCGGGTGAAAAATCACCCTGCGGCAGAATGCCGATTACAATCTATGATTCCGGAAAAGAACTCCCCGATTTCACGGATTACAGCATGAGCGGAAGAACCTACAGATTTATTAAAGACGATCCCCTCGTGCCTTTCGGCTTCGGACTTTCATACACGGATATCTCTTATGAAAAAGCCGGGATTCTCTCCGATAACGATGAGAGCATCAAAATTGAAGTTACTCTGAAAAATAACGGGAAATATGAAACAGATGAAAAAATACAGGTTTACGCCGAATTCAGCGACTCGGAATCGGTAACACCTCTGTATCAGCTCTGCGCAGTAAAACCCGTAAGCATAAAGCCCGGCGAGACAAAACAGGCAGAGCTCACAATTGACAGATTCTGGATTAAAGCCGTCACGGCGGACGGCAAAAGAAAAGAACCCGACGGC
>CADBOL010000186.1 GCA_902796295.1 Oscillospiraceae bacterium | reverse complement strand
CAGGATTGTATGCGGCAGATTTACTGCCCGTAATCAGAATGACAGTTTCAGAGTCTGAAATATGATATGTAAATAATGTGACGTACGGTAAAGCTTTCGGGGCAGCTCTCGAGAAAACCGAGATGCGCTTTTCCCCACTCCGCGAGCGTTTCTTCGCTCATTGAAGCGAGGGTGCCGCGGCAGGCGAGCATGCGCCCGTGCCAGCTCTCACGCGTAAACGGCAGGTCGGCATAAAAGGTCTCTGTCTTCCTCCCGGGGAAAAGATCATCGGTCATATCTTTGACCGCCGCTTCTCCTGAATTCCACCGGGGATTGAATCTGCGCACGAGCTCACAGCTTCCGCCGGCAACGGGATCGGATTCTTCCCAGTTCATAAATATCTTTATGAATATCCCGCCCGGTCTGAGCAGCCGTCTTATCTCGGCGCGCATCTTCTCTCTGTCAAAATAGAAGAAGCACTGCGCCGCCGTAACAGCGTCAAATTTCCCGCCGGGAAGGCCTGTATCCTCTGCCGGAGAAACAATATAAGTGATTCTCTGCCCGCTCTTTTCCGCTTTCTCTTTCGCAAAAGCAATCTGTCCGGCGGAAATATCTTCTCCGTAGATTTCGGCTTTCGGATTATAAAGATTTTTCGGGAGAACTCCCGTCCCCGTGCCGAGATCAAGCCAGGCAGTACCGTCGGCCGCGACTCCGAGAGCGCGCAGTCTCTCATATAGCACGTCAGGATATATATCACGGTATTCGGCATACGCTTTTGATGTTTTTCCGAAGTCAAATATCTGACCCTTATCTATTTTTTCGTTTTGCAAAGCATCACTTCCCGTCAGGATTTACCGGAAAAATTATATCATATTATTCGGCGGTAATCAATACAGGCAAAAGCCTTATAATTAATAAATGAAAACGGCTCGCAGGAAGTATAACCAACCCGCGAGCCTAAAACTATAATCCGTCTGTTTGTTTTTCGCTTAAATCCCAAGCCCGGGCGACAGCAGTTAAGATGAAAACGGCTTATTTTCGAGCGAAGACAGTACATAAGTACGGCGAGTGAGAAAAGAAGTCGAAAACAGACAACAAAATCAAAAACCTTATATAACGCTTTCAAACCGTTAAAAGATACAGGCTCACAGGATGTTTAACCTACCCGCGAGCCTTTCAAATAATTTGTCTGTTTGGTTTTCGCTTAAATGCCGAGCCGGGGCGGCACTCATCAGCCTATTTTTTCCTTTACAAAGCCGACAATGGCCTTTCTGTTTTTGAAAACAACCGCTGTACATCCCGTTATGACTGCGAGGGTAATGCTGCGGCGGATAACCTTTTTGACAATCTTCTTTGACTGCTTAACGGCAACCTCTTTGATTTCGGCTTTCGCCTTGTCAAGCGCATTGTCTTTTAAATTATCAAGTGCTCCGTCAATGGCATCGCCGATAAATGCGGGTGCAACATCGTCTAATTTCCCTTTCAGCTTATCAACGGCGGTGTCGGCAACCTTGTCAATCGCATTTCCGACCGCTGTTTCTATAAGACCGGATTTTTTCTGTTTTCTGCTCATTAACTGACCCTCCTCGTATTTACTGTGTAAAAATTTTACTATATCCGCAGGACAAAATCAAGCCGGATTTTTCAGATTGCCGGTACATTTATTCTTTTATGCTTGAATTTTTAATTCCAATATGGTATAATTCGTGAAATTATTTTTCTAGATTAAGATTATTATAAAGAAAAAAACGGAGTATTTCTGATATGTTTAAAAAATCAATTGCGCTTTTACTTTGTATTTCAACTCTTATTTGTCTGAGCGTTATTCCTTCATATTCGGTTAAATATGATGACGGTATCGGTGCTCTGCGTGACCAGTGGCAGGAGGGCGAAGGCCCCAAAATCGACGGGTTCAATATTGATTACAGCTATTTTGTGCCCGATTCGGATAATCCCTGTCCTCTCATGATTTTTATGGGAGGAGCCGGTAACGGCACCTATGAAGGAAAAGAACTCAACGCGACAGACTTCCCGTTCTGGTCCAGTGAAGAATTTCAGGCAGCGGCGGAAAACGCCGACGGAATGTACCTGATGATTCTCAGGTCTCCCCTGCCGTTTTATTTCGATACCTGTCCCCTAACCGCAATGTATGAGGCGATAAGGGATTTCGCGGACAGACACAATGTTGACAAAAAGAGAATCTGCCTCTTCGGCAGATGCCTGGGAGCAAGCGGCGTTCACCGCCTTGCGAGCAACTATCCGGAGTATTTTTCGGGTGCCTGCTATCTCTGCCCGCGCACGATTATTTCCCCCGCTGATGCAATCAGAATGAAAAACACAAAAATCTGGATATTCAACAGCTATCTCGACACATATTCGATTTATCCGTTTTTTGCCATGCCTTCATGGATATTCGCAAGGCTTTTCACGGCTGACAGAAAGAATATCAGACTGACAAACTGTCTGTTTGCCCCGCGCGGAGGCGGAATACTCAATCACGAGGTCTATCATCTGCTTGAAAAGAACTTCACCCACGGCGTAGAAGAAGATTATGTAATGCTCAAAACAGTTGACGGAACAGGTAAAAGGATAACGGATCTTGACGCAATCAAGTTTTTCACATCCGGCCCGTACACTCCGGCTCCAGAGCCCGTAACACCCGTTGTTCCCTCCGTACCCGCAACTCCCTCTGAGCCCGCAACACCTGTTGAGCCTTCAACCCTGACCTGAACGCCTTAAATACGGATATTCACAAGCTCGCCTTCGGGCGGGCTTTTTTGTTTTGAATTATTGAAACCGAATAAACGGATGCAATTACGAAACCGGGTATAATAATCTTCTTCGGGATTGAGTTTT
>CADBOL010000185.1 GCA_902796295.1 Oscillospiraceae bacterium | reverse complement strand
TATCACATGAAAAAACTGTTATCAATAGCTGCAGCGGCGGCGCTGATTCTCACCGCGCTCGCATCGTGCAATATGCCTTTTTCAAAACCTGCGGAAACCGAAACGCAGACAGAAACGACCACCATACCGCAGCCGGATTTTTCGGCCTGGGAAGATAAATACGAGGAATTCCTTCACTCTGTCATAAACGGCAATCAGAGCATCCTGAATTATGAGCTGGAAGTTGACGACTGCCGTTTCGGCGTAAAATACATTGATGATGACGATATACCCGAGCTGCTTATCTCCGAAGGTGATTTCCCGGGCTCAAAAGTCAGCATCTTCGGCTATGACGGGTTTGAGATACGCCTTATCGGCTCTGTCGGGGTAAACGGTGAATTTGATTATATCCCGCGCGGCAACGTCATCACATCATTTGAGCCGGCCGAGGGGCAGGATTCATTTATCGTCTACTCGATTGAAGATTTCAAAATAACAGAGACTTTCAATGCCGCGCGTCTTGCCGGCGAAGAGGGATTCATGTATTTTGTCAACGAAGAGGAAGTATCGGAAGAAGAGTATGACAGGCTTCTCGGCGAAAACAGCCCGGAAGAAACCGAAACAGTCGGCAGAAACCTGTATGAGCTCAGAAGCGAATACGTGCTTCCCGTAGTTGAAAACAACACGGACCTCATAGACAAAGCGATTGAAGAGAATTCTCTCAAAGCCGAGGAAACGGCTCAGGAGGAAGTGACGGAATACACCGAAGCAACTCCCGAAGCTTACACGGAGGAATACCCTCCCGACAATTATCTTACCGAAGAGAGCACCGAAGGCGCGGAGATTACGGATTATTACACATCCTCATACGGCGCGCCGGACGGTCAGGCATAAATTACAGAATCGGAGTGAATGAAATGAAACATATTTTTGTAGTTAACCCCGCGGCGGGCCAGGGCAAAAACAAAGCGATGGATTTTATCAAGCCCCGCATTGAGGAAGTATGCGCAAAGTATTCTCTTGATTATGAAATATACCCCACCAAGGGCAGAGGCGACGGCATCAAGTTTGTCAAAGAGCGCGCCGCGTCAGGCGAAGAGCTCAGATTCTATGCCTGCGGCGGTGACGGCACACTCTATGAGGTTGTAAACGGCGCATACGGATTTGACAATGTCGAGGTTGCCGTAGTCCCCCTGGGCTCGGGCAATGATTTTGTAAGATATTTCGGCACCAAAGAGGATTTCCTCAATCTTGAAGACCAGATAAACGGCACCGTCGCGACTCTCGACCTTATCAAGTGCGGCGATGAAATTGCGATAAACCAGTGCTCGATGGGTATGGATGCCGAGGTCTGCGCAAAGCAGGGCTCCATCAAAAAATATCCTCTTGTCACGGGCGAGGGTGCCTACTATATCGGCTGCCTTTACGCAATCGCAAGGAAATTCAAAAACAGATTCACAATAACCATAGATGATGAGCCGCCCGTAACTCTTGACGCTCTCTTCTGCTTCATAGGCAATGCGAGCTATTACGGCGGAGGCTTCAGAGCCGCTCCCCTCGCCATTCCCGATGACGGGCTGCTTGATGTGGTCCTCGTTGAGAGCAAGGTCAGCCGCATGAAGCTTGTCTCACTCCTTGAGCCCTATAAGAAGGGTGAGCATCTTGACTGGGATATCACCCATTTCAAGAGAGGCAAAAATATCAAAATCCACGCGGTGACTCCCGCCGCCGTAAATGTTGACGGCGAGTGCCAGTATGTCACCGATGCAACATTTGAGCTGATTGAAAAAGGAATTAAATTCCTGATTCCGCGCACAGCGAAATTCACACCGGCCGCAAAATAATACAAACGGTAAAACAATGAAAAAGCAAACTGTCCGGCAGATAATTGCCGCCGTCATTTCTCTTGTTATAATTATCGCCGCCTATGCTTATGTTGTGGGTGACGGATCCGTCTTCAAGGGAGAAATGGAGGGCGGCACAATAAAAGCAAGCGTGCTCGATATCGTAAATGTCAGCTCCGTCAACGCAACAGGCGAGGGAGCAAATGTCAGAATCGATTTCACCGCCCGCGCCCTGAATACATCGCTGAGAGGAAAAACTCTCAACGTCATTCAGGAAATCGACAAATCCTATGCCTTCAGCCCCCGCGAAGTGCGTGTGGGAGACAAAATCCTTATTGAGGCATACACGGAAAACAGCGTGACCTCCTATTATTTCGGAGATTATGTGAGAATCACTCCGCTGATATGGCTCGGCGCCGTTTTCTGCATACTTGTCATCCTGTTTTCAAAGACACAGGGACTCAAAACCGTCGTTTCTCTGGGGCTCACCTGCATCGCCGTTTTCGCGGTGCTTCTGCCCGCGATACTTGACGGCAGGAATATTTATCTCTGGAGCATACTTATCTGCCTTTATATCACCGTGATGACCCTCTCAATCATAAGCGGCTTCAGTAAAAAGACTCTCTGCGCCGCCGCAGGATGCCTGAGCGGAGTAATCTGTGCCGGGCTTATAACGGTAATCGCGGATAAATTTCTCAATATGACGGGCCTTCTTGAAGAGGAGTCCATATATCTCTATCAGCTGCACCCCGATAATCCGATAGATATGAAGGGCATAATATTTGCTATGATAATCATAGGAGCTCTCGGCGCCGTGATGGATGTGTCAATGTCAATCTCGTCATCGCTCTATGAGCTCAAAAAGAAATCGCCGCATATAAGCCCGCGCGAGCTGATGAAATCGGGCTTTACAATAGGCGGCGATATGATGGGCACAATGGCAAACACGCTTGTGCTCGCCTACATAGGC
This sequence comes from Oscillospiraceae bacterium, assembly GCA_902796295.1. Lineage (GTDB taxonomy): Bacteria > Bacillota > Clostridia > Oscillospirales > Acutalibacteraceae > CAG-177. The sequence continues at coordinate 3,687 of CADBOL010000185.1, read as the reverse complement.
AGCTCCCTGACCTGTGTGCTGCTCTATGTATCATACAACGCAAATCTCTCACAGGTTGTAAACAAAGAAAAAATCGTGGCGGAAATCCTGCAGGCGCTTGCCGGCAGTATGGGCATGCTTATGACCCTCCCGCTCACGAGCGTGATATGTGCGCTGACATATAACAGGAAGGTGATACCGGATGCCGCTCGTAAAAATGGAAGAACTGCTCCGCGAGGCAAAGAAGAATAAATACGCCGTAGGCAGCTTCAGCGTGGCCAATATGGAAATGGTGCTCGGTGTACTGCAGGCGGTCGAAGAAACAAGGAGCCCCGCAATCATACAGATAGCCGAAGTGAGACTCAAGCAGTCTCCGCTTGAAGCAATCGGCCCGCTCATGGTGGCGGCGGCAAAGAATTCACCGATGCCCGTCGCCGTTCACTTCGATCACGGCAAAACCTTTGAAAAAATCAATCAGGCGCTTGATATCGGCTTCTCGAGCGTGATGTTTGACGGCTCGCACCTGCCGTTTGAAGAAAACTGCAACCATACGCGCAGAGTGAATGATCTCGCGAAAAAATACGGCGCCACCTGCGAGGGTGAAATCGGCTGTGTCGGCGGCAGCGAAGACGGCAGCGAGGATATAGCGATTAACTGCACCTCTCCGGCACAGGCGCTTGAATTCTATGAGAGAACGAAGGCGGATGCAATAGCTGTCGCGATAGGAAACGCTCACGGAAACTATAAGCAGGCGCCGAAGCTCAGATTTGATATCCTTGAAAAAACCGCGTCTCTCGTCCCCGTTCCTCTCGTTCTTCACGGAGGGACCGGCATAGAACCGGATGATTTCAGAAAGTGCATAAGTCTCGGAATCCATAAAATCAATATCGCCACGGCAACCTTTGACAGCGTCGAGAGGACGGTCAGACAGGCCTATGAAAGCTCTGTTATTTCCGGCTACTATGACCTGCAGGCAAAAGAGGTTGAGGGCGCTTATATAAACGCAATGAAACATATAGAAATATTCGGCTGCGCCGGGAAAGCATAAGAGGTATTATTATGAGCATAATCAGTTTTGACAGCACAAAACCAATCGACGTCATCCCCATCGGCAGGGTTGCCATTGACTTTAATCCCACAGATATGAATATGCCCCTGAGCGAGAGCTCAAACTTCAATAAATATGTCGGCGGCTCACCCGCGAATATCGCGGTCGGCCTTGCACGCCTCGGCGCAAAATGCGGCTTTATCGCAAGAGTTTCCGATGATCAGTTCGGCGACTATGTCGAGAATTATTTCAAAGCCGACGGCATCGACACATCACACATCTTCAGATGCACAAACGGGGAAAATCTCGGCCTCACCTTCACCGAAATCCTCTCCCCCACACAGAGCAGCATCCTTATGTATCGCGACGGTGTCGCGGACTTACAGGTCTGCGTTGACGATGTTGACGAGGATTATATAAAGCAGGCAAAGGCCGTTGTCATTTCGGGCACGGCGCTGTGCACCTCCCCCTCGAGAGAGGCGGCTCTCAAGACTCTTTTCCTCGCGAAGAAAAACGGCGTTGTCGTGATATTCGACATCGATTACAGGTCATACACCTGGAAGAATAAAGACGAAATTTCAATCTATTACTCAATCGCCGCCAAAAACAGCGATATCATCCTCGGCTCGAGAGAGGAATTCGATCTCACCGAGTCGCTCGAGGGAATCTGCGCAAACGATGAGGAATCGGCTGCCCGCTGGTTCTCCTACGGCAACAAGATTGTTATTATCAAACACGGCAAAGAGGGTTCCTGCGCCTATGTGAATGACGGCTCGGCCTACAAAGTCAAACCCTTCCCCGTAAAGATGCTCAAGGGCTTCGGCGGCGGCGACGGCTATGCGAGCTCATTCATCTATTCGCTCCTTCAGGGCAAGGATATAGACAAGGCGCTTGAATTTGCAACCGCATCGGCCTCAATGCTTGTATCCGCTCACTCCTGCTCCGCGGCAATGCCGTCGGCACAGGCTGTTCAGGAATTCATCGATAACATCAAGCCCGAGAGCGGCGAAGTTGTCGAAAAGATCAAATAAGGTATTTTTATGTTTAACGCTGAAAAAGTCAAAAACGATGTTGTACAGTGGATAAGGGATTTCTTTGAGGAAAACGGCCCCGGCTGCAATGCCGTGATAGGAATATCCGGCGGTAAAGACAGCTCAATCACCGCGGCTCTTTGTGTCGAGGCTCTCGGGAAAGACAGAGTCATCGGCGTGCTCATGCCCAACGGAGAGCAGGCGGATATCGACATGGCCCGCCTTCTCGTGAATCATCTCGGCATACGAAGCTATGAGGTCAATATCCACGATGCCTATGAGGGCGTAAAGAATGCCATTCCCTTTGAAATGAGCGAGCAGAGCAGAGTCAATCTCGCTCCGAGAATCCGTATGGCAACTCTCTATGCGGTTTCGCAGTGCTTCAACGGCAGGGTTGCGAATACCTGCAATCTCTCGGAAGACTGGGTCGGCTACGCCACCAGATACGGCGACGGCGCGGGCGATTTCGGCCCTCTTAACCATCTGACCGTGGATGAAGTCAAGCAGATAGGCAGAGTTCTCGGGCTTCCCGCTGTTCTTGTTGACAAGGTGCCGAGCGACGGCCTCTGCGGCAAAACAGATGAGGATAATCTCGGCTTTACCTACGCCGAGCTTTACCGGTACATCAGGACCGGTGAAATCGATAATCCGGAACACAAGGCCCTTATCGACAAAAAGCATAAGATGAATCTTTTCAAGCTGTCCATGTGGCCGCAGTTTAAGCCGGACAGCTCCGATATCTGAGAATCAGGAAGGTGATTGTTTGATTCTGTATGTTATTCTTCCCGTAGCGGCGGTACTCGCCGCGGCGGCTCTGACGGTTTTCTTCCTTCTCAAAGACAGGCCCAGGGCAATTAACCCCAAAGCTTTCAAATTCACAAAAGAGGAAAGAATCAGGTTTGACCGCTCAAACGGGCTCAGACTTTATAAAAAAACAAAGAATTCCCTTGCCGTAAAAAGCATCGGAATCATGGCGGCGCTGTTTGCCGTCTCCGTCATCCTTACGGTTGTAATATCCGTGAGGAAACACAGATTTGACCATCTGTCGATTCTCTCGCTTATCCCCGCGGTCATTTTCCTTGTAATGCTGATATATAATATCATCGTATTCCTCAAGCCCGACCCGGTTGCCCTGACTGTCGGCAAGGTCGCCGACATGCGCCTTGTCAAAAGCGCCGAGGGCAGAGAGGGGCAGTTCCTTTTAAAGGTCATCCTCAGAACCGGCGGTCAGGTGGTCGCAAAATTCCCGAGCGCCAAAAAAGGCAGAGCAAACAATGAAGAGGGAATCAAAACAGGCGATGTATGCTTCGTTTTTGTGGCATCGACCAGAGAAATCTATGTCGCCGCAATACGATAAGACAAAGCATTTAAGCGAAGAACAAACAGACTGTTTTTTGTGTTTATTGTAAACCCGAAATAATCATCCGGTTTTAGATTCGGCAGTATTTAAAACATAGTACAGGTTTTATTGATGTTGTCTGTTTTCGGCGTCTTTTCTCGCTCGCCGTACCTCAGTACTGTCTTCGCTTGAAAATACGCCGTCTTCATCTTAACTGCTTCGCCTTATTAAGCACATTTAAGCGAAGAACAAAAGTAGGGCGCGGATACATCCGCGCCGTAAATTAGCAG
>CADBOL010000184.1 GCA_902796295.1 Oscillospiraceae bacterium | reverse complement strand
GGAAAGCGGTACAAGCGTTATCGTTTCTTCCAGGATTCCCGCAATTGACGAGAGCGCCATAAGCACAAAAACCATAACGCAGAGCAATACATATTTTTTATCCGAAAACTTTTTGAGGATAATCGCCATTACATATTTGAGCACGCCTATCTTGTCGAGTATAAGGAAAGTGCCGCCAAGAAGGACGATAAACAGCACTATGGCGATACCTGTCGTGATATTCTCGGAAGCAAAAACAAGGACAGGCGAGGCGATAATCTTCCATATCGGCAGCTTGAAATCTATCTCGTGATAGGTGCCGTCGATAATCATACCCTCGGCATCGCGGTCAAAAAGTCCTCTCGGGACCGTCTGAGTCAGTGCGCCCGCAATCGCCATTATGACGAGCAGTATCGCGCAGACACCGAGTATTGTCTTCACATTGAGCTTAAGACCGGACTGCTCTTCCTGTTTTACATCTTTATTCTCTTCGCTCATTGTCTCACTCCCTGCAAGATATTAATGAATTATTTTGTTTATTATAAAAGCGCCTTTGTTTATTGTCAAGGATTTTTGACTATGTTATTAAGCCACACGCCTTTTTTGACAAGCGCAGCGCCTATCGCGCATTTTATCCAGTCACCCATCTGAACGGCGGCAAAGATATATATGACATAGAGAGAGGTGTATCTGCTGAGCACAAAGGCCACAGGCACACTTACAACCCACATGAAAACGCTGTCAAATAAAAATGTTACTATGGTCTTGCCGCCGGAGCGTATTGTAAAATATGTGGTGTGAAGCAGGGCGATCTGCGGCGTAAACAGCGCCTGGGCCATAAGAAACCTCGTCGCAATCAGCCTTGCCTCCGGAGTGGTATTGTAGATTATCGGAAAAAGCCCGGAGGTTGCAAATATCGTTATGCCGACAAGCGATGCGACGAATATCGCGAAAGCGATGATTTTATTATCCTCATCCCGCGCCCTTTTGAAATTGCCCGCGCCGAGATGCTGACCTATTATAATGGCTATGGAGTCGCCCAAAGCGAAAAACACCACATTGAAGACATTGCTCACAGTGCTCGCGATATTCTGCCCGGCGACAACATTGAGACCTCTCAGTGAGTAGCATTGCGTGAGCATCGCCATTCCCGCTGCCCAGAGCGCCTCATTCACAAGAAGAGGAGAGCCCGTGATAAAATACTTTTTCACAAGCGCCGCGGGAACCCGGAGGGTCTTGTATGCACCCTTTATATATCCGCATCTGTCTTTGTGAGTGTGTGTCCAGATGACAACAACCGCCATTTCCGCAAAGCGCGAGAGAACGGTTGCTATTGCCGCCCCTCTGACACCGAGAGCCGGAAACCCGAATTTACCGTAAATCAGCACGTAATTGAAACTGAGATTGACAGCAACGGCTATAAGCCCGGCCCTCATCGGCACCACAGTTTCGCCGCACTCGCGCAGGGTATTCGCGTAAATCTGAACGGCGGTAAAAGCCGGGAGTCCGATAAGAATTATACGCAGATAATCAAGAGCATAGCCGAGAGTCGCGGTGAGATTTCCGCCGTCATCACTGCCGTTGAGATAATGCCCGATAAGATTTTCGCCGAAAAGAAGAAAAACGGAAACCGCCGACCCGCAGAGCACAACACCCATAAGAATCTTGTATCTGAAGGTGTGACGGATTCCCTCGTCATCACCCGCCCCGTAATACTGTGCGGTGAAAATGCCGGCTCCGGCAAATCCGCCGAAAACGCACAGGTAAAAGACGAACAGCAGCTGATTCACAATCGCTACGCCGCTCATCTGCTCTGTGCCCACCCTGCCGACCATGATGTTGTCAAGCAGGCTCACAAAATTTGTGATGCCGGACTGCACCATTATCGGCACGGCGATTGCAAGCACCCTGCGGTAAAACTTTTTATCGCCTATGAATTTTTCTCTGAAACTCATTCTTTTCCGAGCTGTTTCCATTTTATTCTCCGAAAAAATATTACCGGATGATTATATCACACCTGCACTTAATGTGCAAATAAATAATCATCCGGTATTGTTGTTTAAAATGAAAACAGGTTTTTAAGAAAAGCGACTATATTCTCAAAGAATTCTTTTATCATATCGATGAACGAAGATTTGTTTTTCGGCGGTCCGAAATCATAAAACGCAAAGCCGCAGTCATAGCCGCTCATAAATATATCCCCGCATTTTTCGCCGTTAACCGTAATCACCGGGTTTTCGCCTTCATAAAAAGGATCGGCCTCTTTGGCTTTTTCATAAGCGTCAATTTCATCCTTATACTCGGCATTCAGTCTGTCAAGCTCTTCTTGCAGAGCCGCATTTTTCTCTTCGGAGACGGCGCCGGAAGAATCTTTGTAAATACCGTATCTGCCGTAAATCTCAGACTCTTTTTCATAATACGGAGTCAGCGCACCGGCTGCGGCGTAAAGATTCTGCAGAGACTTCTCATCATAATTATGCATTATCTGTATGCAGCAGGCATATGATTTCCCGGCTTTGAATTTATCCGAAGAATCAAGAAACTTCCCGGTAACGGAGCCGGAATATCCGTCGGGCGCGAGACAGCCGAATATCACCTCGCCTTTCGGCCTGTTCCCGGGTACCTGCCCGGAATTATAGAGACTGTCAAGCGAGGTTTCGCTGTATTCAATCCAGATTATTCCTTCCTCTGCCAATCTGCATAAAGCGGATCGTCTGAAAGAATCCGGAGCATCGCAGTCAATGTTATATACATATTTATAAGAAGCGGCTTCTTTTAATTCCGGTATTTTCCCTTCACGGGTCAGGTATGCCGTTTCGGCATCTCTCCAGAATCCACCGGCGATAAGAGGCAGACTGCCGGGAAGAAAGTCATCATCCTCAATTTCAAATCTGAAATCCGGAGATTTCCCCGCCTGCGGGGCCGGGACTTTCACATTTACGGTTTTTCCCGCCGCAAAGCAGATGAAAGACATGGCTGAAATAATTGTTACCGATGCCGTGAGAACGGCGATTATTCTTCTGATCATTTGCGCTTCATTCTCCTGCCGTTTTTTTGACCAATATATCATATTGCGGAAAAAAGTGCAAATTAAAATATCCGCCCGGCAGCGTCTGATACAGACTGCGCGGGCGGATTTGCTCCTGTCAGGTTTTCACAGCAGCATCGCTCCGAAGGCTATCAGCGCAATCGCTGCAATCACTCCGAAGGCAAAGACTTTCAGCCATACCCTCGTAATCCAGCCGAGAACCTTGAATGTGAGCACAACGGCAATCAGAAGCAGTATTGTCAGAATCATGTCTTCACCCCCTTTGTTTCTTTACCGTATTATAATCCCTAAAGCAGAAATAATATACATATTTCGCGCAGGAAACCACCACTCTATTTCTCTCTTTGCGCAAAATAAAAAAATGATTTATCCCGGGATAAAAAAATATTGACATCGGGTAAAATAAAATGCAAAATAGTATTGGCTGAATAATAATCCGCTGAAGGAGAGTTTTTATGAAAATCACATTTATGGGTGCTGGCAGCACCGTATTTGCAAGAAACGTAATCGGCGACTGTATGTGTGTCCCTTCGCTCAGAGACAGCGTATTTGCCCTCTATGACATAGACGGTCAGCGTCTTGAAGAGAGCCGCGTTATACTTGAGGCAATGCGCAAGGCAAAAGGCGGCTACGGCAAAATAGAATGCTATCTCGGCGTTGAAAACAGAAAAGATGCCCTCAGAGGCGCAGCATTTGTGGTTGACGCCATCCAGATCGGTCTCTATGATCCCTGCACGATAATTGATTTTGAGGTGCCCAAAAAATACGGCCTGCGCCAGACAATAGCCGACACCCTCGGTATCGGCGGTATTATGAGAGCCCTGCGCACCATTCCCGTGCTCGCTGATTTTGCAAAAGATATGGAAGAGGTCTGCCCCGATGCGCTTTTCCTCAATTACACCAATCCCATGTCAATGCTCTCCGGATTTATGCAGAGGTACACGGGCATAAAAACCGTGGGCCTGTGCCACTCCGTCCAGGTCTGCTCCGAGTCACTTCTCAACGAAGTGGATATGCAGGATAAACTTGAGGGCAGGAAAGAGCTCATCGCCGGTATCAATCACATGGCGTGGCTGCTTGAAATAAAGGATAAAGACGGCAACGATCTTTATCCCGAAATCAAAGCGCGCCTTGAAAAGCTGAATTACAAGCTTGACGACCCCGAGTGTTATAACAAGGTCCGCCTTGAGTATATTAAAAATTTCGGCTACTATGTCACCGAGTCAAGCGAGCATAACGCCGAATACAATATGTTTTATATAAAATCAAAATATCCTCAGCTTATTGAGAAATACAATATACCTCTTGACGAGTATCCGCGCCGCTGCGTAAATCAGATTGAGTCATGGAAAAAAGAATATGCGGATATGCTTGAAAACGGCGTAAAGGAGCATGACCGCTCAAATGAATACGCTTCCCGTATCATGGAGGCGATAACAGAATCAAAGCCCTATCAGATAGGCGGCAATGTGCTCAACACAGATCATCTTATCACCAACCTGCCCGCCGAAGCGTGCGTTGAGGTACCCTGCCTTGTAAACGGCTACGGAATCAATCCCTGCCATGTCGGAGCCCTGCCCGTACAGTGCGCGGCGATGAATATGACAAATATCAATGTTCAGCTGCTCACAATAGAGGCGGCAGTCACCCGCAAGAAGGAGCATATCTATCAGGCGGCTATGCTCGACCCGCACACAGGCAGTGAGCTCGACATCGACACAATCAAAAAGATGGTTGATGATCTTATCGAGGCACACGGAGATTATCTCCCGAAATATAACTGATATATTTGTAGGGCGCGGATACATCCGCGCCGCAAGTCAGCAGGGAGCAGTTAGCAGTGAGCAGTTAATGGTCGCTACGCTCCGAATTATAATATTATATCGGCTTGCAGGAATTGGCTTAATTCCTGCAAGCCGATTTCTTTTATCAGTATATGAGTTAAAATGTTTTTTGATTATATTTGTCCGTTTTCTGCGTCTTCCCGAAAAAGCTGTATTGCAGCGCGTTTTCCGGGCAGGCGGAAATACATTTCCCGCACCGGATGCACTCAAGATGATCAGGGGTCACAGACGGGTCAACATTCATATCGCACGCTCTGTAACACGCCTTGCATGATGTGCATTTATTCTCATCCGCCGTGAGTCTCACTGCTGATACCTTATTGAAGAATGAATAAAACGCGCCGAGCGGGCAGAGGTATCTGCAAAACGGTCTGTAAATAAGTACGCCCGTAAGTATTATGCAGGCCGCGATGCAAGCCTTCCACATAAAGCGGCTGCCGAAGAGCGAAAACACTTTTGTGTTTGAGAAGGCAAACAAAAGGCCGGAGAGAGTACCCGAGGGGCAGAGATATTTGCAGAATACGGGAGTGAGTTTTATAAATACCGGGAGCACTATCACTCCGAAAACAAGGATGAAATACTTGAGAAATCTCAGATATTTATCGCCTTTGAAGGTTTTGATTTTTTTAATGAACGGTATTTTGTAAATAAGATCCTGCAAAAATCCGAACGGGCAGAGGAATCCGCACACCGCTCTGCCGAGCAGAGCCCCGAAAAAAATCAGAAGGCCCGCAACATAATAGGGAATCTTAATCGAGTAGGATGAAAGGGAATTCTGCAGTGAACCTATCGGGCAGGCACCGATTGCGCCCGGGCAGGAGTAGCAGTTCAGCCCCGGAACGCATACCGACTTTGAAGCCGCCTGAGAGATTCCTCCCTTGAAAAAGGCTCTGAAATCCGCATTCTGAATCAGCGCCGCCGCTGCCTGTATCGCAAATCTTTTTTTATTATCCAATTCCGACACACTCCAGGCAAACGGTGACTGCCTTTTTCAATACATCGTGCGGCTGGCCGTCAATAATACCGATAATTATCAACGCCAGTGATACGGCAATCAGACAGATTGTTAATAATCGGTTTTTCATATGATTAACCCATGTATGAGAGAATTATCTGCTCCCATGCAGAATATGACCTCGCGCCGACATAAGGCTCTTCCGAAAGCACATTTCCGTTTCCGTCAACAAAAATCGTTGTGGGAACTGCGCCGGTATTGAAAGCATTAAGCTCAGCGGGCTTGTTGATGAGCGGATATGTGATTCCGTTGCGGCGCATTACCGTCTTTGCGGAATCCGGTTCATCGCTGAAAGCGCCGAGAATCATAAAACCTTTTGACTTATAATTTTTATAGAGTCTCTCAAGGTCGCCCATCTCATTTACGCAGGGTCCGCACCACGGCTCCCACATATTAATCATGATAACGTCATAACCCGAGTAATCCGAGAGTGAAACGGTGTTTCCGTTTATATCAGTGGTGGTAAAGTTGATTTTACCGTAGGTTTTTCTCTGAACCGGAGCTGTCGTAGTTACGGTTGTAGGTGCCGTAGTTGTGACAGTTGTCGGTGCGGTTGTAGTTGTTGTCGTCGGCGCCGTCGTGGTTGTGGTAGTCGGCGCGGTTGTGGTTACGGTCGT
>CADBOL010000183.1 GCA_902796295.1 Oscillospiraceae bacterium | reverse complement strand
TATTTTTAATATGCAAGAAGACTATTCCTCATTAACTCCCGAAGAAAAGAAAATAGACCTATTTCTCCGACAGAAGAGCACGCTGGATTTGTTTCTCGAGCGCAATGCCATTTCCCGGGCGCAATATGATAAATCCCTCGGCGACCTGATAGAGAAAATGGGTATGCAGGATTATGAAAACACAAGCTTTGACTGATTAAGAATCGGGTAAATGTAAACCGGACTGATCTTAATGGTCAGCCTGGCTTTTTATGGAGTGATTATCTGATTCTTTTGTTTTTAAACCCCTGAACTTATGTTCAGTAAACCGCGTGCATGAGGGTTGGATTTTGTCTAACACTCTGTCTAACACTTGTCTAATACTTTTTTTAAAAATATCATTCAACAGAGCTTTATTTTTCCTAAAAGGAATAATATGTAGTACATTATAAACAAATATAACACTACGTAACACAGCATAATGCACTATAATTCTTTTTCGGAAAAACTCCAAAACCGCGTGCCGAGGGTTCAAGTCCTTCTGCCCCTGCCAAAAAATAAACCGTCCCGATAGGGGCGGTTTATTTTTTGGCAAAGATAGAAGAACCCGAAGGCACGCGGAGCGTGCCGGGGCGTCGTCCTCACAAGCTTCATTCATTCCTTTCCGCCTCTTGCAAGCTTTGTTACGGCGAAAAGTCACTCATTCCGCTGCTCGTCCTCTCCCCAAAAATCCTTTCGGCTTTTCGGGGGCCCCGATATTAGCGCCGCCGGTGGACGATGAAGCGAGGCGGTGAGATGAAGAAACAAGGAGTATCACGAAGCGCTACAAGCGAGTGAGACGACTGTGTTTCTGAGGGGGTTGCGAAGCAACTTCAAGTCCTTCACCAAAAGCCTTCCGGCTTTTCGGGGGCCCCGATATAAGCGCCGTGGACGATGAAGGCGTTACGCTGAGGTGAGCAAACAGGGAGAATTGCGTAACCCCGGGGTCCACGGGCAGTCGCAGACTGTCTGGGGAGAGGAGGAGCAGCGTAGCGAATGAGAGCTCGCGCAATTAATACTATAAAGCGCGGGCGCGAGTGATGCGCAGCTTGTGACGACGAAGCGAGCAAGGCGACCAATGTTTGCGAGGGGGTTGCAAAGCAACTTCAAGTCCTTCTGCCCCTGCCAAGATTTTAGAGCCCGCAATTCCTTATATATCAAGGGATTGCGGGCTTCTTTTGGCTCTTTAGAGACAAACAACCACCGGCTATGCCGGTGGCATTAAAACGCTTACAGCGAAAAACCTCCTGTGGTAGAATAGAGCAGGTTCGCCAACCGCACTAACTATCAAAGGAGGTGTCATCATGAAAGATGACATAAATAGTTTATCACATTCGAGTTGGAGATGTAAATATCATATTGTATTTGCACCGAAGTATCGAAGGATGGCTATATACGGAGATATCCGTAAGGATATCGGAGTAATATTGAGGACATTATGTGAGCATAAAAAGGTTGAGATAATAGAAGCAGAATTGTGCTCAGACCATATTCATATGTTGGTGAGTATACCGCCAAACCAAAGTGTTTCACAGTTTGTTGGATATCTGAAAGGGAAAAGTAGCTTGATGATATTCGACAGACATGCAAATTTGAAATATAAGTATGGAAACAGACATTTCTGGTGCAGAGGATATTATGTAGATACAGTAGGAAAGAACGAAAAAAAGATTGCGGAATACATAAAGAATCAGTTACAAGAAGATATAATGGAAGATCAGATAAGTCTCAAGGAGTACATAGACCCGTTCACGGGTGAAAAGAATACCAAGGCATAAGAAAAGGCCGCTTTAGCGGCGGCCTGAAAAAATATGTGCGTTTGGCGGACTTTTCATACATCTTGAGATGTTGCTGGTAACAGACCCTTATAGGGTCTCATCAAACCACCCGTTCAACGGGTGGTTTTGATTCTGCTGTCATCCGGAATCTCTCAATAGTCATTCCCGGTCCGCTGTCATTCCGAGGAGCAAAGCGACGGGGAATCTCAAGCCAAAACGCATGCCGGATGAAATCCTTCGAAATGCCCTCTCCACGACCGGAGAGGGTGCCCCGAAGGGGCGGGTGTGGGCGAATGCGCGTCCCTTCTCTGTCATTTCGGGAAGTGAAGCGATGAAGAATCTCAGCCATAGCACAAACCGGACGAGATCCTTCGCTGCGCTCAGGATGACAAAGGGTTCAGGATGACAGGACGCCCGGGATGTCAAAACAGGATAACAACACCGAAAAATCTGCCCGCGGGGTTTTTCACAAACCCCGCGGGCGTTGGTGTCATTATGATGTTTTTGTTATTCCGGTTCTTCCTGAGTGACGGGTTTTATAAAGTTTTCGCTGACATATCCTGTGAGAGTTCTGCCGGAGGCGCTGTATTCGACTGCCGCCCAGCCGTTTTCGATATTTATTACGGTCAGATATGCGCCGTTCGGGATTTCGGTAACAATCCGCGAGCTTGTATTCGGCTCGCTTCTCAGGTTGAGCCCGCCGCCTTTGGTCGACACGCGGTAGTTGCCCGCCGATTCCCGTGTCTGCGGCTGAGTGGTGGTATTCGCCGCGGCGAAAATCTGCTCATCGACGGTGAGCACTCCCCATTTGCCGTCTTTGTTGGCGATGTATTTGCCGTCTCTGCCCTGAAGGATTTTGTCAAATTCAAACTCGACGGCGACTTTGCCGTGTCTGTCGATTATACCGTATTTCGCATTTTTTGTGACAGGGACAAGGCCGTTTCTGAAGCTGTAAACACCGTCTCCCATTGTGTCATATTCAAAATTGACCTCTACTCCGCCCGTGGGATTGATGTATCCCCAGTGACCGCTCTGGCTGACGGCCGCTAGGCCTTCGCTGAAGACACCCGCGCGGTCATATTGGAAATCGAGGGCAATTTTAAGGGCTTCGTCAATATAGCCGAATTTTGCGCCCGGCTCATCGGAGCGCGCGACGGGATAAAGACCCGGCGCGAGAGCGACATCGGCGATTGATACCTTGCCGATAAAACCGTCGGGGCCGTACCAGCAGAGAGCGCCGGATTCCTCACTCCAGTATGCGGTTTTTTCGGGGGTATCCGGTTTGTTATACTGCTTTTTGCTGATTTTGCCCGTTGCCTCATCCACAAGCAGAGGATATTCCGAGAGATCGCTTCTCACCGCCGTCTTGTAACTCAGCCAGGCATCGCTGACAACGTAGAATTCATTGTTGCCCGCCTCCTGGGTTATCTTGCCGTCGAGCGACATTATTCCTTTTTTTCCGGAAGAATCCGTAAAAACGGCGACGCGCTCATTGAGGCATTCAACATTTGTGATGCCTTTGAAACCGGCAGTCGAAAAGCCGTAACCGGAGAGCTTTTCCTCCTGTTTGTTTTTAAGCCCCTTGCCGATTGAAGAAACAATGACGACAATCACCACGAGGGCGAGAGCCCCCGCAGCGGTCAGTAGCATTTTTCTCTTGTCGGATTTGGTGATTTTTTTCATTTTATCAGATATCAAGGAATTCTTTCCTGTAATTCAGGCCGAATCTCACTGTGAGAGCGAGAAGGTTTTTGTCTGTTATTTCGTTTGCCTTGGGCAGATTTGCCGTGAGCATATACTGCTTCGCCGCCTTTTCGACGGTTTCTATCAGGCCGAATGCCTCATCGAGATCTTTGCCGCAGCCGTAGATTCCGTGAAGGGTCCAGAGAACTATCCTGTATTCCTTCATCTTTGCCGCCGTTGCTTCGCCTATCTCATTGGTGCCGCAGACCATCCAGGGCAGAACGCCGACTCCTTCGGGGAAGACAACTATGCTCTCTGTCATCTGCTTCCAGAGAGAGCGGGTGATTTTTCTCTCATCCGCCTCGTGAACCTGAGTCATCGCGAGTGTGTAATCGGGGTGGCAGTGCATGATGATCCTGTTGCCGGGGTCAATTGAGAGACGGGCAATGTGGCTCATCAGGTGAGCCGGAAGCTCGCTTGTGAATCTGCCGCCGTCGGCAAATCCCCAGAGTAGCTCCGCCGTTGTGCCGTCTTTAGCTATTCTGATGATTCCGAGGTTGTTTTCGGGGTCATACTCAAAATTCTTGAAATATTTGCCTGTGCCCGTCACGAGAAATATTTTGCCCGTGAGAGCAGAGGCGTCAAAGCCGGTATCAATCGTGCGTATTACATTATTGAGGTCAAGATATTCGCCGGCCTCTTTTTCATCGAGCATATAACTGATGTTTCCGCCGTTTCTCTCGTCATAGCCGAGGCGGTACATATTTGAGGCGGTTCTGATTAATTCAATAAGGAAGGGAGCAGTCAGTATGTCTTTCATTTTCTTTCCGCCGTAATCCTTTCTTCATAATCTTTTATGTCGTTTATATAGCTGTTTGACATGCCGTTTCTTTCGAGATACTCATTCCAGATATCGCCGAAGGGCAGAGTCTTCTCTTCCTCGGAGAGAGCCATGAGCGAGGTGAAATCCGCCTTATCCTGCAGCGCTTTTTTCGCCGCCGAGGGCTCAAGCAGGGCGTTGAGCAATGCCTTGCGCACATTTCTCGTGCCCGTCACCCACGCAGAGATGCGGTTGATTGAAGCATCAAAATAGTCGGTCGCGATGAAAACTCTCTCAAGCGCGTCGTTTCTGACGATTTCGCGCATCATTTCTTTTGTTTCGTCATCAAAGAGAATGACATGGTCACTGTCCCATCTCACGCCTCTCGTCACGTGAAGGGCAACCTTCTCATTGAAGCAGAGCAGGGATGAAATCTTGTCTGAAACGAGCTCCGTGGGATGATAGTGGCCGTTATCCATAAGGGGAACAAGACCGTTTTTCATGGTGTATGCCATGGTGAATTCGGCGGAGCCGGCCGTGTAGCTCTCGACTCCGATTCCGAATACCTTTGACTCGACGGATATATATACCTTGCTTTTGTCATATGGAACGGAAAGAATTTCGTCGAGAGATTTCTTATATCTGAGACGCGGGGAGAGGCGGTCTGCCGGGATATCCTTGAATCCGTCGGGGATCCAGATATTCATAAGGCAGGGAACACCGGTTTCCTCTGCGAAATACTGAGAAATCTCAATACATCTCCTGCCGTGCTCAACCCAGAATTTACGCACCGTTTCATCGGGAGAGGTAAGGGTGAGCCCGTCTTTCACCATAGGATGTGAAAAATATGTGGGGTTGAAATCAAGACCGAGACCTCTCGCTTTTGCGAATTCTACCCATTTTGCGAAATGCTTCGGCTGAATACTGTCTCTGTCAGCGGCGTCGCCGTCAAAAATCGCGTAGCAGGCGTGAAGATTGAGCTTCTTTTTGCCCGGGATAAGCGAAAACGCCTTGTCTATATCTGCAATGAGCTCTTCCGGAGTCCTCGCCCTGCCGGGAT
>CADBOL010000182.1 GCA_902796295.1 Oscillospiraceae bacterium | reverse complement strand
CCTTGCAATTGCGGATGTAGCTCATCTGGTAGAGCGCCACCTTGCCAAGGTGGAGGTAGCGAGTTCGAGCCTCGTCATCCGCTCCAGAAAAGAGCACTTGCATCAGCAAGTGCTCTTTTCAGTTAAATCCACCCTTGCGGGTGGGTGAAATCACTTCGCGATGAAAGCGTCACTTCACTTGTGCGCGTCACAGATTTCACATCAAACCCGGTGCTTCAAGCATCGGATTTGTATTATTTACGCTTATACTTGACCTGTTTTTGCGCACGTGGTATAATCGTTTACAGAATTATTTTCAGGCAAAGGAGCAGAATTTATGAAAAGATTTTTATCCGTATTTCTCGTCATAATAATGGCGGCGGGATTATTCGTTCTCCGCGGCTCTGCGGCGAAAGCGGAAGTTATCTCCGTTTCCGGATCAAACGCGGGCGGAATCGAAAACTCCATATCCGTCACTTCTTCAACCGCCAGATGGTCATCTATAAGAAACTCATATCTTTTTAAATCATCATCCGGCTACACCGCCGTTGACTGGAACGGCAGCAAGGTGATTGTCACGGAGTATGACAGCAAATTCAATAAGGATTCCGTAAAAATCATCGAGCCGGAGCTTCCGCTTTTCGGCGGATTCTATGCTTCGAAGGATTGCAACTACATTCTTTTCGGTGACACAAATTACTCTGAAGACGATACCAAGGAAGTCCTCAGACTTGTCAAGTATGACAAGGATTTCAACCGTATCATATCGGGCTCGGTCACCGACTGCTACACCTTTGAGCCGTTTGAATCGGGCAGCGCGGTAATAGCCGAAACAAACGGATATGTCATTATCCAGACCTGCAGAAAGCGCTACCCCGATGACGGCGTGCGCCATCAGTCTTCGCTCACCGTCATAATGGATAAAGCCACTCTCTCCATACTCAATGACCTCGGAAAATTCCAGGCGAACCATGTCAGCCATTCATTCAATCAGTTCGTTATGGTTGACGGGCATAAATTCGTGGTGGTCGATCACGGCGATGCCTACCCGAGAAGCGTCACTCTGAATGTGCTTGACACGGATACCACCTACTATTCCGGCGCCGTTTCGCTGTTTGATATCCCGGGCACCGCAGGCGCAAACTGCACCGGTGTCACCGTAGGAGGTCTTGCGATCAGCAGCTCGTCATATATGGTGGCAATAAACTCCGTGGATCACTCAAAAGTCACATCGTATGATTCATTTAAAATGTACAGCCTCGATGTTGACGAGAGAAACGCCATGGTTCTTGTAGAGTCAAAGAGCGACAAAAAAGTCAAAGAGGTCGTGCTCACCGATTATGTCAACAAAGGATATCTTGCGAGCACTCCCTATATAGTTAAAATCAATGATGATGAATTCGCTGTTCTCTGGCAGGAATTCAAATACGGCAGCTCCAACGCCGACCTCAAATACGCGGTAATAGACGGCAGCGGAAATATCAGGTCAACCGGCAGCTCCTCAAACGCAATCCTCGCGAAAGACTGTCAGCCGATTTACGACAACGGAAAAATCATCTGGTACGTCAACAGCGACAGCACAAACAGAGATTTCTACAAGCTCAATGTTTTTGATGACTCGCCCGAAACTACCGGTGATGATGAATATACCGTAACCTTCAAGGCAAACGGAAGCGTTGTTTCCAAAAAGAATCTCAAGGAAGGCGAAAAAATAGTCAAGCCGTCCGACCCGACACTCAGCGGCTGGACCTTCAAGCGCTGGGATCCCGAGGTCCCCTCGACAATGCCCGCAAAGGATATGACATTCACGGCGGTATTTGAAAGGAATCCGGGCACTCCCGACACACCCGGCACTACGAGTTCGTCCGGAACTACCGGCACCACCTCAAGTAAATACTATTCGGCAACATTCATTGCCGACGGAGTCGTTGTATCAAAGATTTCACGCCTTGAGGGGCAGGCCCTCGTTCCCCCTGCAGATCCCGTCAAACCGGGTTATATATTCAAAGGATGGGATCCCGAAGTGCCCGCAACCATTCAGCCGAAGGATATGACATTCACGGCGGTGTTTGAGGATGACTACGGCACACCTTATACCACGGTTCCAACCTCGACCACCTCGCCTTCCGTAACTCCCGATCAGTTCTCAGGATTCACAATCAGGAATTATCAGAGCACTCTCACGGTCGGATATAAATCCACCCTCGTATTCCACACCACTATTGACGCTCCCTACGGATATACCATAGTCTGGTCAAACGGTCAGACGGGCTCGAGATGTGAGCTTAATGAAGTGACAGACAGCAGCTACATCGTTTCGGCAAAGCTTGTGAAAGACGGCGTCGTCGTTAAAGAAACACCGACCGAAACCGTCAGCGTCAGGACCGGTATTCTCGGCAAACTGATGTATTTCTTCAGGACTCTCCTCGGCAGAGAATCAACATATGTGGATAATGTCAAGTCAAACTGACACCCGCGCACGGGCTTAAACCATTCGCAAATCAAATAAATAAAACGTTAAAAGGTTCGCGGAAATCAGACGAAATCCGCGAACCTGTTTCTTGACATAAACACGGCGATATGATATATTATTAAGGATGTTTTAAAAGAAGAAAAGAGGGCACCGCAATGTTTTCAGATTACCTTGACACCATAGGTTTTGTTTCAAAATTTGACCCCGAAGTCGGGGCGGCAATGAATGATGAGCTCGGCAGACAGAGAAGAAATCTCGAGCTTATCGCGAGCGAAAATATCGTCTCCCCCGCTGTTATGGCGGCTATGGGAAGCGTGCTTACAAACAAATACGCCGAGGGTTACCCCGGCAAGAGATATTACGGCGGATGCGAATATGTGGATGTCGTTGAGAGCATCGCAATAGAGAGAGCAAAGAAACTCTTCGGAGCCGAGGCGGCAAACGTTCAGCCCCACTCGGGAGCTCAGGCAAATATGGCAGCATATTCCGCAATCCTGCAGCCCGGAGACACCGTGCTCGGTATGAGCCTCGCTCACGGCGGCCATCTCACTCACGGCTCGCCCGTAAACGCCAGCGGCAAGCTCTATAATTTCATCGCCTACGGCGTCAATGATGACGGATTCATAGATTACGATGAGCTCGAAAAACTTGCGAAAGAGAATAACCCCAGGCTCATAGTCGCGGGCGCTTCTGCATATCCGAGAATCATTGATTTTGAGAGAATTTCGGCAATAGCAAAATCGGTCGGCGCTTATTTCATGGTCGATATGGCTCATATCGCGGGCCTTGTGGCAACAGGACTTCATCCTTCGCCCGTTCCCTATGCCGACATAGTCACAACCACCACTCATAAGACTCTCAGAGGCCCGAGAGGCGGTCTCATCCTCTCAAAGGCAGAGCTCGCCCCCGCCATTGACAAGGCGATTTTCCCGGGCAACCAGGGCGGTCCCCTCGAGCACATTATCGCGGCAAAAGCGGTCTGCTTCGGCGAAGCGCTTAAACCCGAATTCAAAGACTACGCTAAGAGAGTTATTGATAACTGCAGAGCCCTCGCCGGCGGTCTCACCTCAAGAGGCATCAACCTCGTCAGCGGCGGCACCGACAATCACCTGATTCTCGTT
>CADBOL010000181.1 GCA_902796295.1 Oscillospiraceae bacterium | reverse complement strand
GATATCGGCAAATACTGCCGGGGTATTCTCATCACAGTATGATGAAAAAGCGAAATTCAAAATCTCATCGGAGCCGTTGCCGGCTATAACCTCATCCGGCTCAACGCCGAAGACTTCCGCGAGCTTCTCACAAAGCAGGGTGCAGTCCGGGTCGGAATATAGCTCAAGACTCTCTGCGGCCTTACAGGCAAGCTCAACAGCTTTGTTTGAAGGCGGATAAGGATTCTCGTTAGTATTGAGCTTTATGTATTCCCTGTTTTTAGGCTGTTCCCCCGGAACATAAGGTTCAAGGGAAGCAAATCTCGATGTGAAATAACCGCTCATGTCAAATCTCCTTAATACGGCTGACTGCACTCCTGGCGTGACCTGTCAGCCCTTCTTTCTCGGCAAATACCGCGATATCCTCAGCCACTCTGCCCAGTGCCTCACGGGTGTAATATGTATATTGGGTTTTCTTTATAAAATCGTCAACCGACAGAGGGCTCGAAAACTTCGCCGTACCGCTTGTGGGAAGAGTGTGATTGGGGCCGGCAAAATAATCGCCGAGCGCCTCCGGGCAGCTTCTGCCCATAAACACCGAGCCCGCGTGACGGACCTTATCAAGATAATCGAAAGGATTGTCAACGCAGATTTCAAGATGCTCCGGAGCAATCTCATTTGAAATTTCAAACGCTCTGTCAAGCGAATCGGCTACTATGATTTTGCCGTTATTATCTATTGACGCTCTCGCTATTTCCTCTCTCTCAAGAAGAGGAATCTGTCTCTCAATCTCTTCGCTGACTCTGAGCGCAAGTGACTCGCTGTCGGTGACAAGGACCGCGGTTGCCATTTTATCGTGCTCCGCCTGTGAGAGCATATCCGCCGCGACATGGACCGGATCCGATTTGCCGTCGGCAACAACGAGGATCTCGCTCGGGCCCGCAATCATATCTATCGACACGGTGCCGAAGACCTGCTTTTTCGCCTCCGCAACATAAGCATTGCCGGGGCCTACTATTTTATCGACCTTCGGAATTGATTCCGTACCGTAAGCGAGAGCCGCAATCGCTTGGGCTCCGCCGACCTTGAATATTCTGTCAACGCCCGCGACATACGCGGCCGCGAGAATGGCGGGATTAACCTTTCCGTTCTTTGAGGGCGGAGTAGTCATTATTATCTCTCCGACCCCCGCGGTTTTTGCCGGGATCGCATCCATCAGTACGGTTGAGGGATATGCCGCCGTGCCGCCCGGAACATAGAGACCGGCCCTGTCAACGGGGATAATCTTCTGACCCATCACAATACCGTCTTCATCATTGATAATGAAACCGTTTCTGACCTGGCACTTATGGAATTTTGTTATATTGGCGGCTGCTTTCCTGAGTATCTCAAGAAATTCCGGCTCAACGCAGGCGACAGCTTCCTCAATCTCCTCTTTTGTTACAAGGAGAGAATCAAGCTTTACGCCGTCAAATTTTTCACAGTATTCATACAGCGCCTTATCTCCCTTTTTCCTGACATTGTCAATAATCCCGCTGACCGTGCCTTCGACATCTGTCTTTATTTCCCCGCGGAAGAACAGCTCGTCGCTGCTCACTTCGCCGTATTTGAGTATCTTAATCATTTATTATCCCTCCCGGTCTGAAATGCGAGCTCTTTAAGCACCTTTTCACAAAGGTCATTTTTGAATTTGAAACTCGATTTGTTTGCAATCAGCCGTGCGCTTATGGGAAAAATCGTTTCAAACACCTTGAGATTATTTTCCCTGAGAGTTACGCCGGTCTCAACAATATCGACTATAACATCGGAAAGCCCGAGAATCGGCGCTATCTCAATTGAGCCGTTAAGATGGATTATATCAATATCCCTGCCGGTTGATGAATAATACTCTCTTGCTATCCTTGAAAACTTTGTGGCAACCTTGAGAGTCTTTGAAGGGTCATCCCTGAAATCCTCCGGCGCGGCAACCGCCATACGGCATTTGCCTATGTCAAGATCAAGAAGCTCATAAACATCCGGCTCATACTCGAGCAGTATATCCTTACCGGCTACTCCGATGTCGGCAGCTCCCCTCTCAACATATACGGGCACATCCGAGGGCTTTACCCAGAAATATCTGACAGATGATTTCTCATTCTCAAAAATCAGCTTCCGGCTGTTTTCTCTGATTGAAGGGCAGTCAAATCCCGCCTTCTCAAACATTTCGTAAACCTTTTCGCCGAGTCTTCCTTTGGGAAGCGCTACATTCAGCATATCACTCATCATCCGTCACCCCGTTTTCGTTTATATTGAGCTCGTTAAGCATATCAAGATACACGGCAAAACCGATTGCCTTTGAATTATTGTGAAGACGGCTCATAAGCCTGTCATACTGGCCTCCCGAGAGCACAAAGCCGGGAACACCTTTGATAAATCCTTTGAAGACAACACCGTTATAATATTTCATATCGCCTGTCACGGACATATCAATGTGGATTTTATCCTTTTCCGCGTATCCGTCAAAAACGGAGAGCGCCTTTTCAAGAGATTCCGCCGCATCCTGTGCGCCTACACAGGCGGCAAGTTCCTTTATAACCGGCAGTGTTTCTAAGGCGCTGCCGTAAACCGTGACAAGCTTTTTGAGAGGATTGAATTTATCGGGAGAAATTTCGTTTGCAAGGCAGATTTCCTCAATACCGTGAGCATTCTTTTCGCCGATGCATTTAATTAGCTGCTTCGCGGTTTCTCGCTCACAGCCGGTATAATCAATGAAAGCGGACAGCAAATCAAGATGAGAGATGTCGAGCACATAATCCCCGCTGATTCTGCCCAGGCTCTCGGCCGCGAGCAAAAGCACTTCGCCGATGCAGGAATCATCCACATCGCCTATGCATTCAAGACCCGCCTGCATAATCTCCTTGAAAGTGTTTGTGCCCTTTGAAACCCTGTAAACATTTTCATTATAGTAGAGCTTCTGTATTTTTTCATCGGAGTAGCGGTTGTTTTTGATGATAGAGAGCGTGACATCGGGCTTGAGCGCAAGAAGCTTGCCGTTTGTATCGGTAAAGGTGATGACAGAATCTGAAAGAAGGAAATCCTTGTTTCTGGAGTAAAGGTCATACTCCTCAAACTTGCTCATCCTGAATTTTTTATAGCCGCGCTTTGAATAGAGGGAGCGCAGGGCAAATATTATCTTTTCATTATTATCAAGAACGCTGTAATCAAAATCCATAATTTATAATTCTCCTGCGGACAGTTTTTATTGTAATACTACTTTATCACAATAAAGCAATGAAATCAATGATTATTTTCAACAATATCAAAGTTTTTACGTAACCTGATTTGTCGATTTTATCCTAAAACCGGGTTTTTTATCAAAAAAGCTTGACAAAACAGTATTCCGGTGTTATACTTCTATCAACCTACGAGATTGGTGGTATTAATCATGCCGGTAAGATTTATAATTTTCAAACGCCGGAATCTCGACAGCACCCGATGTTGCGCTGCCGGAGTATTCTAATATATTATGGCAAAAAAATCAACTTACTGTTTTAAATCATATTTACAAGGAGAATTGTTATGTCAAAAATCTATACTTCAATCGATCAGCTTATAGGCAAAACCCCTCTTCTGGAGCTCACAAACACCGAAAAAAAAGAAGGACTCAAAGCAAGAGTTCTCGTTAAGCTTGAATATTTCAATCCCGCAGGATCCGTAAAAGACAGAATAGCAAAAGCGATGATAGATGACGCCGAGGCAAGCGGAAAGCTCAAAAAGGGCTCCGTTATCATTGAGCCGACAAGCGGCAACACCGGTATAGGCCTTGCGAGCGTCGCGGCCGCAAGAGGATACAGGATTATTATAGTAATGCCCGAGACTATGAGCATAGAGCGCAGACAGCTCATGAAGGCATACGGAGCCGAGCTTGTGCTCACCGACGGAACCGCCGGTATGAAGGGCGCTATCGCAAAGGCGGATGAACTTGCAAAGGAAATACCCGACAGCTTCATCCCCGGCCAGTTTGTAAACCCTGCAAATCCCAAAATTCACTATGAAACTACAGGCCCCGAGATTTATGAGGATACCGACGGCAAGGTTGATATACTTGTAGCGGGCGCCGGCACGGGCGGCACTATAACAGGAACGGCAAAATACCTCAAATCAAAGATTCCTTCGCTTAAAGCGGTAGTCGTGGAGCCGAAGTCATCGGCAGTGCTTTCGGGCAATCCCGCAGGGCCTCATAAGATTCAGGGAATCGGCGCCGGGTTTGTGCCCGATGTGCTTGACACCGGGATTTATGATGATATAATAGCCGTGGAGAATGATGATGCTTTCGCCGCGGGAAAGGCAGTCGGAAAAGCTGAGGGATTCCTTGTGGGTATCTCTTCGGGAGCCGCAATCAGCGCAGCGATTTCCCTCGCCAAAAAACCGGAAAACGAGGGTAAGACCATAGTCGCCATACTTCCCGATACAGGTGAAAGATATCTTTCCACTCCTCTTTTCAGCGACTGATTAATTTTCAGGGGCAGGTTATTGATGAAAGCTCTTATTGCCATGAGCGGCGGCGTTGACTCGGCTGTCGCCGCTCTGCTTATGAAAAACGCAGGTTATGACTGTATCGGCTGCACAATGCGCCTGTATGAAAATGATACGGTCGGGCTTGATATGCTCGACACGTGCTGTTCTCTAGAAAACACAAAGGACGCCGGAAGTGTTTGTGAGAGAATCGGCATACCTTATCATATTTTTCACTATGAGAATGAATTCAGGGAGTGTGTTATCGAGCCCTTTATACGTGAGTATGAGCTCGGGCGCACTCCCAATCCCTGTATAGAATGCAATGACCGCCTCAAATTCGGATACCTGCTTGAAAAAGCGGAGGAGATGGGATGCGATTATCTTGTAACAGGGCACTATGCAGTCATAGAGTATGATGAAGCATCGGGCAGATATCTGCTGAAAAAAGCTGAGGATATCACAAAAGATCAGACCTATGTGCTCTATTCTCTTACTCAGTCTCAGCTCGCGCACCTGAAATTCCCGCTCGGCAGCATGACAAAAAAACAGACAAGAGAGCTTGCAGGAGCTTCCGGCTTTAAAAATGCCGGCAAACACGACAGCCAGGATATCTGCTTCGTTCCCGACGGTGATTACGCCGCGTTTATGGAGAGATACACCGGAAAGGTTTATCCCGGCGGAAACTACATTGACATCAGCGGGAATGTAATCGGCGCTCATAAAGGATATATTCACTACACGGTCGGCCAGCGCAAAGGGCTCGGAGTCGCTTTCGGTGAGCCGAGATATGTAAAAGAAATTAACCCGGCAGACAACACGGTAACTCTCGCAAAAGACGAAGAGCTTTATACCGATACGGTTTATGTTACGGGAATGAACTGGATTAGCGGAGATACTCCTTCTTCTCCCGTTCGCTGCAAAGCAAAAATCAGATACCGCCACAGGGAAACGGACTGCACTGTTTACCCCGAAGGCAAAAACGCAAAAATAATATTTGATGAGCCCGTTCGGGCCGTGACACCCGGTCAGTCGGCGGTTCTCTACGACAACGATACCGTTCTCGGCGGAGGAAAAATAATCTCGGAAAGGGAGCTGAAATCATGATTTCAACAAGAGGGCGCTACGCTCTGAGAGTAATCATAGACCTTGCGGAACACAGAAACGGGAGCTATATTCCGATGAAGGATGTGGCCGCGAGGCAGGAAATATCGCTCAAATATCTTGAAAGAATTCTCCCGGACCTCACAAAAGGCAATATAATCGAAGGCATTCACGGCAAGGGCGGCGGTTACAAGCTTATCGGAAACCCCGATGAAATCACGGTCCTTGAAATACTGCGCCTTACAGAGGGCGACATGTCGCCTGTAGCGTGCCTTTCCGAAGGCGCTCCGCCCTGCCCGAAGAAGGCGGAATGCCGCACGCTGTCAATGTGGCAGAAGTATTATGATCTGATAAATGATTATTTCGGCGGGATAACAATTGCCGACCTTATGAAAAAAGAAACCGGAAATGATTATGTAATCTGAAAATGCAATAAAAACCTGACGGGGAGCGCCGCGGCGCTCCCCGTTTTAATTAATCTGTTTTTTAAACAATTTCAAATGTGTGTGCGCTGTTTGTATACCAGTTGCCCGTGAGATAATTGACCGGTCTGAAGATGACCTTGTCTTTATAAACCTCAAGCTGTGCTCCCGTGCCCGAGTGAGTGAGGCCGAACATATTCAGTATGCCGAAGGTCGGCAGGTTGATATATGTCACTCCGTTCACCTGCTCGGCGTTTGAGAGACCGTATTTTTCCTCAACGAGAGTACTTTTTATGCCCGCGTGCATATGGCCGCTGATATAAAACACGTTTTTGTATTTTTCGAGAATCTCTTTTACGGCATATTTATCGCCGGGTATGCAACTGCCGTCCCAGATTGTATCCTCGCCGTTTATGTGGTCAATCGGCCAGTGGCAGCATACAAATACGGGCTTGCCGTCTTTTGTTCCCTCGGCAAGCTGAGCGTCAAGGAACTCAAGCTGTTCGGGCGACATGGTGATTTCATCCCAGTGGCCGCCGTCAATGACTTCGTCGCCGAGTATGATGAATTTATAGCCCTTAATCTCAACCGCGCAGTAATTGACATCTGAATCCGTGCCCATATACTGATTTCTGTATCTTATGAAATTGGCGAGCGCCTCTTCCCTCGAAATATCGGTAACTCCCCTGTCGCCGACATGGCCTATATCGTGATTCCCCGCAACCGAGAGAACGGGAGCGGGCGAATATTCTTTGCAAAGCTCAAAATACTGCGCAAGAGCGGGCTCGTCGCCGTAATTTGTCAGATCGCCGGCAACAACAACTGCGTCAACGGGTGATTTCGAGTTTGCCATCGTTCTGAATCCCTGCTTCATAAAACCGTGACGGAAAAATCCGTCTTTCTCGGTGTGAGTATCGGAGATAAGTTCAACATTGAGCAGGCAGTTATCTTCTTTAACACTCAGACCGGGCAGCTCAATACCCGCGTACGGAATAAGCGTCATAAAAATCGACATCAGAAAAGCAACCGCTTTTGACATGAACACTTCAAAACTCATAATAAAACCTCTTTCTTTCAGATAATAAGCATCGCATCGCCGAAGCTGAAAAATCTGTATTTCATATCCACCGCTGTCTTGTAGGCGTTCATCGTGTTTTCATAACCGGCAAAAGCGCCCACGAGCATAATCAGAGTGCTCTCG
>CADBOL010000180.1 GCA_902796295.1 Oscillospiraceae bacterium | reverse complement strand
TTTTCATCTTAACTGCTACGCCCCGGGAACTGAGATCAAGCAAAAACAAACAGACAGGAGTTTTTAAAAGCTCACGGGTTTTATAACCTGTGAGCTTAACGTTTGTGATTTCGTTTTATCGGCAATATAAGGAATATTTGATTATATTGTCTGTTTTCGGCGGCTTTTTGTCCTTGCCTCGTCGTCACAAGCTTCATATCTTTCGAGCCCGCGCCTTCATAAACCTGTTTGCGCAGGCTCTCAATCATTCCGCTGCTCCTCCTCTCCCCAAAAAGTCTTGCAGACTTTTTGTGGGCCCCGGGATGTACTGTCTTCGCTCAAAAATAAGCCGTTTTCATCTTAACTGCTACGCCCCGGCACCCGCATCCGGGCGAAAAACGAACAGACAGAATAAAAAGCCCGCTCCGGCGGGCTTTTTTCAATTCGGAATTATGAATTGTGAATTAGGAATTTCGGGTCGCGCTGACGCGCTCCGTATTATAATAAATTCGCAGGGGCGACAATCTGCCGCCCGCCATAATGAATCGCGGTTGCGCAGTTTATGTGCCTTCGGCACATCCGGAGTGCCGGAGACGTCACTCCCTGCGGGTTTCTTTTATCGGCCAACATATAATCCGGAGCGCAGCGACCGTCAATTCCGAATTCCGGATTCATCATTCCTAATTTATTTAATATCTTGACTAATTATATTTTTTGTAATATTATAAAGTGTAATAATTTATTTATGGAGGTATTGCTATGAACGTATTCATGATAGGCGGCACCGGTCTTCTGGGTTGCGAGGCGGCCATTCAGCTCATCAAAAAGGGCCACAAGGTTTCATCCGTGGCGCTTCCCCCTCTTCCCCAGGGAGCTCCGATTCCCGAGGAGATGGAGCTTGTTTTTGCCGACATCAACAAGAAAACCGATGAAGAAGTAGAAGAGATGCTCAAGGGCAAGGATTGCTTTATCTTTGCGGCAGGCGTTGACGAGAGAGCGGAATTCCCCGCACCCGTTTACGATTACTACTACAAATACAACATCGCTCCCCTTGAGAGAATTTTCCCCATCTGCAAAAAGGTCGGTGTTAAGAGAGCTGTCGTGCTCGGCTCCTATTTCTCATACCTTGCAAAGCAGATGCCCGAAAAGAAATTTGAAGAGAAATGCCCCTATTTCCGCGCAAGACTCGACCAGGAAAAGGTCTGCGAAGAAGCGAGCGACGAGAATTTCAGCGCGAAAGTGCTTGAACTCCCTTACATCTTCGGCACTCAGCCCGGCAGAAAGCCCGTATGGACCATCCTTATCGAGCAGATAGCCGGCATGGATAAGCTTCCGTTCACAATGTACCCCGCGGGCGGCACCGCGATGCTCACCTGCCGTCAGGTCGGCGAAGTTATCTGCGGCGCGGCCGAGAGAGAGGTTCCCGGCTTTGAGGCCTTCCCCATTGCCATGTATAACCAGACCTGGAAGGAATTCCTCGCGATAGTTTACGAGGCCAGAGGCATGGGCGGGCGCAAGATAGTCAGCGTTCCCCCGTGGATGATGAGAATGGGCATGGGCAAGATAGTCAAGGATTATAAAGAGAGAGGCATTGACTCCGGTATCAACCCCATGGTACTCCCCGACATTATGGATATCAATCTCTTCATTGACCGCAAATACAGCGAAGAGCTCGGCGCGACCGAGGATGATATCAAAGCGGCTATCTTTGATTCAATCAAAGTCAGCGTTGCCTCCTATGAGGGCAAGGTTGAGCTTATTGACATGAAAGGCGAATAATATTATCGCAGTCCGGGCGGCATTCTGCCGCCCACTGCTTTGATTTTTATATTTCTCTGATTCCCAAACACCTATTAATGAAAGGCTGAGAAACGTGGAAGATAAAAAATACGTAAGCAAAAAGGAATTGTGGATGTATGCCCTGGGCGCAGGCGGTCAGGGTATGATTTATGCCATGATGTCAAGCTACATCAGCGACTATTATGTCAACATCCTGCAGCTTCCTCTGATTTTTGTGCTCCTGCTGATGCTCCTGGCCAGAGTCTGGGACGCAATCAACGACCCGCTTATGGGTATGATAGTTGACCACAAGACCACAAGATGGGGTAAGATGAAGCCCTATATTCTTTTTGCCTCGGTACCCATCGCCGTTCTCACCATTCTTATGTATTCGAGCCCCAATATCAGCAGCGTGACAGGCGCGATGATCTTTGCCGCCGTCGTCTACGTTGCCTGGGGTATGAGCTACACAATGGCGGATGTTCCCTTCTGGTGTCTGCCCAATGTAATGACTCCCGACGCCAAAGAGCGCGGCTCGGTTATTTCCTTCACCAAGATCATCAACAGTATCGGCTCCGCCCTGCCCGAAATATTTTTCCTCGCAGCGGGCTTCATTCTCCCCAAAATCATCAGTACGGCGGATCCCCTTGCATTTGACAAGAAAAAATATCTCATAATCGCGGTTGTCACCGTAGCAGTCGGAATCGTGCTTTATGTCAACTCCTATTTCCACGTAAAAGAGAGAGTAATCCCTCCCGTAAAGAAGCGTCAGCCCGGCGACCCCTCTCAGCTTAAAAGAGTATTCACCTGCAAGCCCCTTATGCTCGTTTTGCTCATGGGTGTGCTCTCAAGCGGCAGATACATGGTCCAGGCGGCGGCTGTTCACGTCGCGAGATATGCTTTCTATATAGGACCCGATCTCACGGGTATGACCCTTGAGGAAAAGACAGCGGCAATCGCCGCGAGCGTTTCCTCGGTAAAGACCATTTTCCAGGTCTGCGCCATTGTCGGCATGTTCGGCGCTATGCTCTTTATGCCGAAGCTTATGAAGATTTTTGACTATAAGAAAATCCTCATCACCACCTGTCTTGCGGGCGCCGTTGCAAGCATAGGCACCACGCTCATAGGCTGGTTCACATCAAATCTCTATATCTGTATCCCCTTCATTATTATTTCCTGCATTCCCCTCGGCGTTATCAATGTGCTTACATTTGCCATGATATGCGACTGCCTTGACTATATGGAGCTCACCACGGGCTTCAGAGACAACGGTCTCGGCTCCGCGATCAGCGGCTTTATAAATAAAATCGGTAATGCGCTCTCAACCAGCGGCATTATCATCATGTATATGATTATCGGCTTCAAGCCCGCGGAGATGCTCTCATCCACGGTCATCAAAGCGGCGACCGACCTCACTCACGCGCAGAATTTCGCAGTTTTTTCGCTCGTTTCAATCGTGCCGGGCGTGAGCCTGCTCCTTTGCGCGCTGCCCATGTTCTTCTATAAGATTTCGGGTATGGAAAAAGAGAGAATAGTTTCCGAACTCAAGGCAAAGAGAGAGGCCGAAGGCATGGTAATTGAAGATTAACGGCAGGTGATTCCCTTGTCTCAGAAGAAAGATTTAAGAAACATCGCGATCATAGCTCACGTTGACCACGGCAAGACTACTCTGGTTGACCAGATGCTCAAACAGAGCGGTACATTCAGAGAGAATGAGCAGGTCGCGGAGAGAGTCATGGATTCCAACGATCTCGAAAGAGAGAGAGGAATTACAATTCTCTCAAAGAACACATCCATTCACTACAAAGACACAAAAATCAACATAGTCGACACCCCCGGCCACGCCGATTTCGGAGGCGAGGTTGAGCGTATCCTTATGATGGTTGACGGAGTGCTTCTGCTCGTTGACGCGTTTGAGGGCTGTATGCCCCAGACGAGATTCGTGCTCAAAAAGGCGCTCAATCTCAAAAAGGAGATTCTCGTCGTCATCAATAAGATTGACAGACCCAACGCGCGCCCCTATGAGGTGGTTGACGAGGTGCTCGATCTTTTCATAGATCTCGGCGCGGAAGAGGATCAGCTTGAATTCCCCGTTGTCTACGCGAGCGCGAGAGACGGCTATTCGAGCCTTGACCCCGAGGATCGCTCCGGCGACATGAGGCCGCTGTTTGACGCCATCCTTGAGCATATCGATCCCCCGTTCGGTGACCCCGAAGGTCCTCTGCAGTGCCTTTTCTCATCACTTGATTACGACGATTATATCGGCAGAATAGGCGTCGGCAGAGTTGAGCGCGGCAGAATCAGCAGAAACGAAAACTGCGTTCTCTGCAGCACCGACGGTACAAACAGAAATGTCAAGATTTCACGCCTCTACCAGTTTGAGGGGCTCAGAAGAGTCGAGTGCGAAGAGGCGCAGGCGGGCGATATTATATGCGTCAGCGGTATCGCCGATATAAATATAGGCGAGACTCTGTGCGATCCCGAGCATATTGAGCCGCTTCCCTTCATAAAGATTGACGAGCCCACCATTTCGATGAATTTCATCGTCAATGACAGCCCGTTCGCGGGTAAAGAGGGCAAATTTGTCACATCGAGAAATATAAGAGACCGTCTTTTCAAAGAGGTTGAGACCAACGTGAGCATGCGCGTTGAGGAGACCGAGACCACCGACACATTCAAGGTTTCGGGCAGAGGCGAGCTCTCGCTTTCGATTCTCATTGAGACCATGCGCCGACAGGGATACGAATTTCAGGTATCGCGCCCGAAAGTTATCCTCAAGGAGATTAACGGCAAAGTTTACGAGCCGATGGAGCTGCTCATAGTTGAGGTCCCCGAGCAGTATGTCGGCATCGTCATAGAAAAGCTCGGCTCACGCAGGGGCGAGCTTGAGAATATGGGCTCGCGTGAGGGCGGCTCATCGCATCTTGAATTCAAAATCCCGTCGAGAGGGCTTATCGGCTACCGCTCGGAGTTCCTCACCGACACTAACGGAAACGGCATAATGAACCAGCTCTTTGACGGCTACGAGCCGTGGAAGGGAGATATATCGACCAGGGAGAGGGGCTCAATCGTTGTTCACGAAACGGGCGTTTCCTCCGCCTACGGTCTTTTCAATACGCAGGACAGAGGCCGCCTTTTCATCGGCCCCGGCGTGGATGTTTATGAGGGTATGATTATAGGCGAATGCGCCAAAAACGAAGATGTTACCTGCAATGTCTGCAAACTGAAGCATCTCACAAATACCCGCGCATCCGGCTCGGATGAGGCGCTCCGCCTTGTTCCTCCGAGCACACTCAGCCTTGAGCAGTGTATGGAATTCATAAAGGATGACGAGCTCCTCGAGGTTACTCCGCAGTCACTGCGCCTGAGAAAGCGCATCCTCTCAAAAGAGCAGAGAATGAAACAACAGTTCAGGAAGAAATAAAGATGACTCAAACAGCAGTAGCACTCGGAACATTTGACGGCCTTCATTTAGGTCACAAAGCTGTTATTGCCTGCACTCTTTCAAAAAAAGAGCGCGGGCTTATTCCTTTTGTTATGCTGTTTGACAGCCATCCCCTGCTCACTCTGACAGGCTCCGCCCCGCCCGTTATCCTTCAGGATGACCTAAGGGATGAGAGAATCAGGGAGACGGGAGCGGAGATTGAATATATTTCCTTTTCGGAAATAAAAAATTACACACCCGAAGAGTTTTTTGAAAAAATCATAGTCGGGCGGCTTCACGCAGGATGTGTCTGCTGCGGAGAGAATTATACCTTCGGTAAAGACGGCGCGGGAGACTGCCGACTGCTTTCCGGGCTCTGCTCGGATGCCGGCATTGAATTCAACAGCGTGCCGCTTGTTTACTGCGATTTCCGCCCGGTCAGCTCCTCAAGAATCAGAGAGGCGCTCGTGAGCGGCAATATTGTGAAAGCCAATGAAATGCTCGGAAATGAATTCGCATACAGAAGCGAGGTTAAGAGCGGATTTCAGAGGGGCCGTCTTATGGGAGCGCCGACTGTCAATCAGTATTTTCCGGAAGGTTTCTGCGTTCCGGAATACGGTGTCTATGCCTCGGCCGCCGTTATCGACGGCAGGGAATATCCCTCTGTCACCAATATAGGAATACGACCGACATTTGAAGACAGCGATCTGCGCAGCGAAACCTGCATAATTGACTTTGACGGCAATTTATATGGTAAGAATGTCGAGATAAGACTCATCGACAGGATCAGGGATGAAATGAGATTCAACTCCGCCGAGGCGCTCGGCGCGCAGATAAAGAGAGACGCGGAGAAATCCGCCAGGATATTTGAGAAGAGGAATAAGAATGTATAAGGACTGGGAATCTTTAAAAAAGGACTGCTCCGTCTGCAGAAAATGCGGGCTGTGTGAAACGAGAAACAACCTTGTCTTCGGCGTCGGAAACGAAAAGGCCGAGGTAATGTTTGTCGGCGAGGGTCCCGGCTACAACGAGGATATGCAGGGCGAGCCGTTTGTCGGCAGAGGCGGGCAGCTTCTCGATAAATATCTCACGCATATCGGGCTCGACAGGCATAAGAATATCTATATTGCCAATATGGTTAAATGCCGCCCTCCCGAAAACAGGGACCCGAGCGAGGAGGAGCTGAACTGCTGTATTGACTGGCTCAGGGAGCAGACAAGGCTAATCCGCCCCAAAATAATGGTCTGCCTCGGCAGAATATCTGCAATGCGTCTTATTTCAAAAGATTTCAGGGTAACGCAGCAGCACGGGCAGTTTATCGAAAAGGGCGGAATCCTTTTCATGGGTACCTTCCACCCCGCCGCTCTTCTGAGAAACCCGAATAACAAGGGCCTGGCTCTTGAGGATTTCCTTGCCTTACAGGAAAAAATCAAAAAGGTGTGTGACCACACTTATGAAGTATAACTCGGAAAACTTTGATATTGCCGTCATCGGCGCGGGGCACGCGGGCATTGAGGCCGGTCTTGCGGGAGCGAGACTCGGCTGTAAGACCGCCGTGTTTACAATCAATCTCGACTGGGTCGGGAATATGCCCTGCAACCCGTCAATCGGCGGCACGTCAAAAGGGCATCTCGTCAGGGAGATAGATGCTCTCGGCGGCGAAATGGGTATCGCCGCGGATAAAAACACAATACAGTCCAGGATGCTCAATCTCGGCAAGGGCCCCGCGGTTCATTCGCTCAGGGCTCAGATTGACCGCAGAGCTTATTCCGATTATATGAAGGGCGTGCTCGAGAGGCAGGAAAACCTGTATCTTAAACAGGCCGAGATTACGGATTTGTATTTTGAAGACGGCGAATGGGTGCTCACGACTCATCTTGAGGCGGTGCACAGGGCAAAGGCCGTTGTTATCGCCACCGGCACTTTCCTTGCGGGCAGGGTCTATGTGGGCGACGTTTCCTATGAGAGCGGACCCGACGGAATGTTTCCGGCAACGAAGCTTGCTGAGTGCCTGAAAAAAATCGGCGTGCCCACAAGGAGATTCAAGACCGGCACTCCGCCGCGCGTAAACCGCAGGAGCGTTGATATTGAATCGCTCGAGCCGCAGTACGGCGATGAGAAAATAGTTCAATTTTCTTTTTCAGAAAAATATAATGTTGAGAACAAACAGCCCTGCTACATAGCTTTTACGGGCGAAGAGACAAAAAGGATAATCCTCGAAAATCTTGACCGCTCTCCCCTCTTCTCGGGTAAAATCGACGGCGTAGGTCCGAGATATTGCCCGAGCATTGAGGATAAGATAGTCAGATTTTCCGAAAAGGAGCGGCATCAGATTTTTGTCGAGCCCTGCGGGATGAAGACGGACGAGATGTATCTGCAGGGTCTCTCCTCCTCCATGCCCGAGGATGTTCAGCTCAAAATAGTACACAGCATTCCCGGTCTTGAAAAAGCGGAGTTTCTGCGCACGGCTTATGCCATAGAATATGACTGCGTTGATCCCCTTGCTCTTCGTCAGACACTCGAATTCAAGGATTTCCCCGGTCTTTACGGCGCGGGGCAGTTCAACGGCTCGAGCGGATATGAAGAGGCGGCGGCGCAGGGGCTTGTGGCGGGAGTGAACGCCGCCTTGAAGATTCTCGGCAGAGAGCCGATGATTCTTGACAGGACCACATCGTATATCGGCACACTCATTGATGATCTCGTGACAAAGGGATGCAATGACCCCTACCGTATGATGACGAGCCGCTCCGAATATCGTCTTATCCTCAGGCAGGATAACGCCGACAGGCGCCTTACCGAATACGGCTATAAGGCGGGTCTGATATCTGAGGAGAGATATACGGCATTTAAAGAGAAGCTCAGGCTGATTGAGGAAGAGAGCGAGAGAGTAAAAAACGTTTCCATAAAGAAAACACCGGAGCTCGATGCCGCACTTGTTTCACGTGGAACATCTCCGCTTGAAAAAGGATTGAAGATGGCGGAGCTGCTCAAACGCCCGCTGGTTGATTATGATCTGCTCGCCCCGTTTGACCCGGAAAGACCGGACCTGCCCGGAGAGATATTTGAGCAGGTGGAGATTGATATCAAATATGAGGGATACATAAAAAGACAGCAGGCGCAGATAAACGAGATGAAACGTCTCGAGGTTCAGCGCATACCCGACGGCACGGATTATTCCGCAATATCGGGCCTTCGTCTTGAAGCGAGAGAGAAGCTTGCCAGGGTCAAGCCCGAGACTGTCGGGCAGGCCGGCAGAATATCGGGCGTCTCCCCCGCCGATATAAATGTTTTGATTGTCTGGCTTGAAAGGAACAGAAGAGATGTTCTTTAACAGCGATTTATTCCTGCGGGAAGCCGAAAAAATGAATATACCCGTTCAGCCGCGGCAGACAGAGCGGTTTGAAATATACGCCAGGATGCTGGCCGAAAAAAACAAGGTGATGAATGTCACCGCCGTTACCGATCCCGACGGGATTGCCGTAAAGCATTTTGCCGACAGCATCAGCATACTGACAGCCGCTGATATTCCGCAGGGCGCGCGGGTCATTGATGTCGGCACGGGCGGAGGATTTCCGGGCATACCGCTTCTGATAATGCGTCCCGGTATCAATCTGACGCTCCTTGATTCTACCGCGAAAAAGATAGACTTTGTATCGGAGGTTGTTTCAAGTCTCGGATTAACTGCCGAAGCGGTCAGCGCCAGAGCGGAGGAGCTTGCAAAGGAGCCCGGGCACAGAGAGAAGTATGATTTTTGTGTTTCGCGCGCTGTTGCTTCTCTGAATGTTTTATCCGAATTGTGCCTGCCGTTTCTGCGTACAGGGGGAATATTTATCTCCATGAAGGGCGCGAAAGCATCCGAGGAGCTTGACGCCGCAGAGGGCGCATTGAAAGCTTTAGGCGCGGAAACGGAAAAGACTTTGGATGTTAAACTCGGCGACGGATTTGAAAGAAAGCTCATTGTGATAAGAAAAACAGGGGAGACAGACAGCAAGTTTCCCCGTCAATACGGTCAGATATTAAAAAGACCGCTGTAAAAAAGCCGCCGGAAGGCGGCTTTTTTAATGCGGAATGCGGAATGATGAATGCGGAATTGAGGGTCGCGTGCACAACCCGCTCCGGATTATATTAATGTGCAATTAGCAATGTGCAATGTGCAATGATTATGATGGCAGTAAATGACTTTGAAAGAAAAATTTTGAAAAATATAATTCACT
>CADBOL010000179.1 GCA_902796295.1 Oscillospiraceae bacterium | reverse complement strand
CGGTGTCAGGGTTGAACTGCCCGCTGTTGTCTTTGAAGGAATAACCGATGAGCTTTATGAGGGAAAAATAGTATACAGGACCAAAAAGTTTGAAGACAGGGTACGTACATTCTGTATGAATCCTCACGGAAGCGTCGTAAACGAAAACACCAACGGTATTATAACTGTCAACGGACACAGTTATGAAGATCCGGCTCTGAGGACAGAAAACACCAATTTTGCTCTGCTTGTAAGCAAGCATTTTTCATTCCCCTTCAAAAACAGCAATGAATACGGGGAGAGCATTTCCCGCCTTTCAAATATGCTCGGAGGCGGTGTAATAGTTCAGCGATTCGGCGATCTTGAAAGAGGCAGAAGAAGTACCGTGACAAGAATCAACGAGGGCACTGTAACTCCCACTCTCAAGGCAACTCCCGGAGATCTCAGTCTTGTTTTGCCCAAGAGAATACTTGACGGTATTATCGAGATGATTTACGCTCTCGACAAGATTGCTCCGGGTACTGCGAATGACGATACTCTTCTTTACGGTGTTGAAGTAAAGTTTTATAATATGGAAGTCAAGGTTGACAGTAACCTTGAGTCAATTCACAAGGGTCTGTATGTTATAGGCGACGGAAGCGGGGTAACACACTCTCTTTCTCACGCGTCAGCAAGCGGTGTCTATGTTGCAAGGCGTATAGCAGAGTGTGCCGCAGGATAAATCAGGTGCTTAATATGAAATCAAAATTTTTTCCAAAATACACTGCGATTATCAGCGGATCAATTACGGCGCTGATATGCTTGATAATGAATATAATCTTAATTCCCCGTATAGAGATGAATACTCAGGGAATCCGCTGCTTCGATATGAATTTTCCCGGAAATTATGAAAATGCCCTGAAGTTTCTTGATCTGATAGGAGATGAGGGGAGAAACATCTATCTCTTCCGGCAGATTCCTCTCGATTTTATCTATCCCGTATTTTATACTGTTCTGTTTGTTTCTTTGATTTATATTCTCACAAAAGGAAAAGCAAGAAAGATTCTCGCTGTTTTTCCGTTTATTCTTGCAGCTTGTGATTACGCAGAAAACATAATGAGTATAACCATGCTCAGATCCGGTATTCCCTCTGAATCCTTTTATGCTGCGGCTTCTGCTTTTACAGCCGTCAAAACGGTTATAATGTATCTTATTTTTGCGGCAATACTTGTTTTGCTTATAATGTATATTGTCAATCGTTTTTCGAAACGAAAAAAAGGGGAGAATGAGATTTGATTCAGAGAATAATATGCGCAATCTTATCCTTTTTTCAGATAGCCGCTTTCAATGTGGTATCAATCGGTAAAACCAGAACCGTGGGGGTGAATAAGTACGTGAGTTACCGGCAGTTTGAAGGCT
The DNA here is from genome assembly GCA_902796295.1 of Oscillospiraceae bacterium. Classification (GTDB taxonomy): domain Bacteria; phylum Bacillota; class Clostridia; order Oscillospirales; family Acutalibacteraceae; genus CAG-177. The sequence continues at coordinate 9,073 of CADBOL010000179.1, read as the reverse complement.
TCGGTACCTCATCCGCCTGGTGGAGTCAGACGATTGACGATGAGGAAACCGCCCGAAAAATCGCGAAGCTTCTCTATGATAAAGAAGAGGGGCTCGGGCTTGATATTTACAGGTTCAATATAGGCGGCGGTGAAGCGGATAACCCCGACTGCAGAATCTGGGACAGAACCCGCCGAACAGAAAGCTTTTATTATTATAACGAAAAATCTCAGAAGTGGGAGTTTGATTTTTCGAGAGATTCAAATGCCGTCAGGATGATGAAACTTGCAGTTGAATACGGCGCGAGCGAGGTTATACTTTTCTGCAATTCTCCCCATTATTCAATGACAGTCAGCGGCCACGCCTCGGGCGGGATTCAGGAAAATGTCAATAATCTGCCCGAAGAAAACTATGATAAGTTTGTTGATTACGTTCTTACAATCGCGGACCATTTCGTTTCCGAAGGTATTCCCGTCAAGGCAGTTTCACCGATAAACGAGCCGCAGTGGAAATGGGGCGGCGAATGGGTAGGCCAGGAAGGCTGTCACTATGATGCGGATAAATGCATTGCACTGCTTGAAAGATTTGCCGTTAATATGAAGGAGAGGGGATGCACATATCAGCTCAGAGGCCCCGAGAGCGGTCAGCTTACAGAAGAATACTATGAGTATATAGATAAGTTTTTTGAGAGCAAAATACTTAATGATTACTGTGAATATTACGCCGGGCACAGCTACTGGATGGATAATAATTACGGCGGCAAAAACGCCGTCGGTGAAAAATTTGCAGCTCAGTATCCGGATAAAAAGCTTGAAATGTCCGAATGGTGTGAACTGCCTCTAAAGATTGACAGTAAAACCATTGACAGCGGTATATATATGGCAAATATTATTATTCAGGATCTGTCGCTTATGAATGCCGTTTCATGGTCAAGCTGGACAGCGGTTAACGGTGACGGCCTTATGGAAATGATTGACGGCAGTCTTGTAATTTATAACCGTTACTATGCTTATATGCATTTTTCAAAATTCATTAATCCGGGCGCTTCTCGTATTGAGCTCAGAGACAGCATTGATAATAAAGATATCGAGCACATTGCTTTTAAAGACGGCAACAGAACTGTAATTGTACTTGTAAACAACTCCGAAAATGATACATCTCTTAATCTGACAGGCTGTTCCGGGAATTATGAAATATATCTTACGGATAAAGATCATAACTGTGAAAAAACATCCGGCGGATATTTGCTTACAAATATCACAATGCCTGCAAGGTCTATTGAGACCGTAGTCATAAACTGACAGCGGAGGTTTATAATGAATAATCGACAGATACCTGTTTTTATGACTGTATTGCTTTTCATTTCTCTGGCTGCGGCGAGTATTTATCACGCGGTTCGGATGGTATGGGTGTTCTTTACTCCTAATATGAAATTTTTAGGCGGTGCGGTCGGGCTTTTCCTGATACTATGCGTTAATATCGCCCTGCTTATCTGCCTTACCGCTGTTAAGCTGTATAAACCTTATTTATGCGAAAAGAAGTTATTTAAAACGCTGAAAATTATATCGTATATTATTACGGTATTGTCAGCCATTGCGGCGTTGGGCATTATAATAGTCAACACTCCGGAAACAAATACCGTGATGCTTATGTATCTCAAAAAAGATCTGCCTTTTATTGTATCATTTACTGTTATTCTTTTGCTTCTTCTGTTTTATCCCGCGCTTGAGGAATCTGCTAAGAAGATGTTTGCCGTTTTTGTTGCAGCTGCTGTTGCTCTCGGATTTTTCTGGACTGTATTTCCGTTGTCGCCTTATAAAATCACATCCGAGCCGGCGGTAATGGATACGGGCAGCGGATATTCCGTTGTATTTTCATCAAATACCGGAGGTACCGGGTTTATTGAATACACATATAATGGTGTAAACTATAAAAAGTTTGATCAGAATGACGGAAGGATTTACTCAGACAGATTGATACACAGTATCAGCGTTCCTTATGAGCATTTAAAGAATAACAGCTATACCGTCGGCAGCACAAGAGTTACAGAGGATTTCAGCTACGGAAGCCGTACCGGAAAAACAGTTAAATCAGGGCCGTTTGATTTTAAAGTAAACGAAAGCGCCGATCAGACTTATCTGGTTGTATCAGACTGGCATTCATATCTGAAACTGGCTTACTCGGCGGTATCGTATGCCGGGGATTACGACGCTGTAATTCTTCTCGGAGATCCGGCCGCAGGCATGGATTTTGAGCAGGAAGCAGTTAAATATATTGTTGAATTCGCCGGCAAGCTCACAGAAGGAAAAATGCCCGTAATTTATGTCAGAGGCAATCACGAGACCAGAGGTAATTTCGCTTCGCTCCTTCCCGCTTATCTCGGTTATGATAAGTTTTATTACAACGTCAACAGGGGGCCTTATACATTTGCTGTACTTGACAGCGGTGAAGACAAGCCCGATGACCATATTGAATACGGCGGACTGGATGATTATTACACCAACCGCTGTGAAATGGTTGAATGGCTTGAGTCTTTTGAACCCGGAAATGATAAAATAATAACACTCTCCCATGCCTGGCAGGTTAGCGAGCCTGAAGAGGATCTCTATGAGAGGGCTTGGAACAGATTAAGCGCTCTCGGAGTCAGCGCCGTGCTCAGCGGCCACACCCATGAGTGCAGATTTATAGACGGCAGAGATGATTTTGAAAAAGCTCATCTTGATAAGTATCCCGGTATAGTAATTTACAATGACGGCGGGCATTCGGATTCTAATAAAAACTATATCGCTTCCAAACTGACTCTCAGTGAAGACGGATACAGGATTGAGGCGTTTGATAATACCGGAAATAAGGTAACTGATAAAGAATTCAACTGGTAATTATTTCAATCATCGAAAGATTTACTGATAAAAATAAGCTCACAGGTCTAAAATAAACCTGTGGGCTTAATCTGTGTAATATTGATATTGAATTTAATATAAGTTAATCCTTGATTGATGCGATAACGGCAGAAAAGAGTTCTTTGAAGAAATCGGGATTAAAAGTCATTACCGGGAATCTTTCTGTATATCCGAGCTTTTTCGCAATGAATTTTCCGACTTCTTTATTTGCAACATGTTCACCGTTTTTAACCAGTCCGTCAGAGCCGAATAATCTCAGAGGAACATCCGCTTTTGAATGGTCGCCGGAAGTGAATCCGTATTGTCCGTTCTCATCTTTTGTGATTGCTCCGGTCTCATGGTCGGCTGTAACAATTACAATAGTGTTTCCGTCTTCCTTAGCGAAATCAACCGCACATTTGACTGCTTTGTCAAACTCAACGAGAGAATTCATCATTCCGTCTTTTATGTTTGAGTGGCTGTTTTTGTCTATATGAGCTCCCTCGACCATCAGAAAGAATCCACTTTCATTATCGAGTCTCTCAATGGCAAGCGCCGTGAGTTCACTCAGGGGAGCGTCGTTTTCATCTCCGGTGTCGTAAAAAATATTTCCCTTTATCGCTGCAAATGAGCGTTTGTTTTTATCGAGCTCTTTCAGTTCATCTTCGGTTGTTGAGTAAGTCCAGCCGTTATCCTCAAACATCTTTTTATCTGATACACCGTTATCGGCAGCCCAGATTAAATCAAGATTACACTCGGCCTGCTGTTTTGTGATTTCCTCTGTAAGTTCACGCTTATATGTATGTACACTGAAAGAAGCCGGTGTGGCTCCCGAGTTTACATCCGATGTGACAATGCCTGCCTTTTTGCCGATTTTCAGAGCTGCTTCGCTGACATTCATATAATTGAAAGCGATTGCTCCGTGACCGTTTATCAGCACGGAAAGTGTGCCGAGATTGCTGTTGAAACAGTGCAGACCGCATGAGAGTGCCGTGCCTCCGGCTGCCGAGTCGGTAAGACCGCTGAGAGAATCGGTTTTTGAGTAGCCTTGGTAAGGTAATTTATCCATTTCAAGCTCAACACCCAGCTCGGATTTAGTCCACTCGAGATGATTTTCGCCCATCCCGTCACCGATCATAATTATAACATTTTTTACTTCGTCGATTAATACAATCGAAAACGCGGGAGTAATACATGAAACAGTAATCAAAAATGCAAGTGTCAGTACCAGTAATTTATATATTCTTTTCATAGCAGTCTCCTTTATTATTTACCGAGGAATTCATACAGCATAGAATCTCCCTCTAAATATGAGCGATCAATGATTCTGAATTTTCTCAACTTTTCAAGCAGGTTTTCTGCCATTTTGTCATAAGGAGTGCAGTCAACGCCGTTGAGAAGAGTCAGAGCTTCGGTTGCAAGCAGACCGACTTCACACGGGTGAAAAGAATCAAGCTTGATATCGGCGTGATTGCGGTATGGGAATATATATGAGTCTTCGCCTGCCATAACGCTTTTCCAGTTTGAAAGAGTAGTATACACATCTGTATCTCTGAAAAGATTATCACGGACTATTCTTCTCAGAAGCCTCAAATTTCTTTTCCTGAGAAGTATTTCCCCGTTCTTGTCAAAAATTCTTGATGAAACGCTGACATACAGACGGGCCATTGCGTCATTCGGCAGATAATCCGTTATCAGAGGATTCAGACCGTGAATACCCTCAACAATCATTACGCCGTCTTTACCGAGACGGATATTGTTGATTTCTTCGGAGCGTGTTTTCTTTTCAAAATCAAATACGGGCAGATTGCTTTCACCCTCGGTAATCAGCTCTTTGAAACACTTTTTGATCATCTTCAGATCAAGAGCGTAAATGCTTTCATAATTTATGCTGCCGTCTTTATTGAGCGGATATTCGCTTCTGTCGGGCAGATAAAAATCATCAAGCGATACCGTATATACCTCGCACCCGCTTCTCTCAAGAAATTCACTGATTAGTCTTGCAGTTGTTGTTTTGCCTGATGAACTCGGACCTGAAAGCATTATTATCTTTTTGCCTTTATCCAGGAAAATCGTTGCCGCGTCCCAAACAGAAGATATATAGTTTTCGCTGCACTGCTCTATGAATCCTTTGGGATCTGTTTTGGCAGCGGCGTTGAGAATATCAATGTAATATTTTGTCATATTGAATCCTTTCTCATTTACATGCAGTAGATAATAATCGGAACAGACATAATCAGAGAACCGATGAAAATGAATATGTGAAAAATACCGTGAAAGTATTTATATCCTTTTCTGTGAAGGCCGAAGAATATCATACCTGAGGTATATACAAAACCTCCGATGATTATGATAATCATAAAAGCTTTCGGATAAGCTTTCAGCAGCCACCTTATTGTGAAGAGAACTCCCCAGCCGGCTATAAAATAAGAAGCGTATGATATAACTTTGTATTTTGATAAATCAATTGATGTGAAGACAATACCGATTATTGATGTGAGACAGACTACGCCGAAAGATATATATGCAACATACGGATTAAGCTTCCTCAGCCCGGTCATCGCGACCGGAGCAAAAGAACCGGCGATAAGGCCGTATATATCGCAGTGATCGATAATGCGCATGACAATTTTGCCCTTGAGTGACTTTTTAGGGTCAAGTCCGTGATAAATACTCGATATAGAATAGACGGCAATCATTGATAATCCGTAAAACGTACCGGACAGAATGCCTGCAAGATTGCGGTGCCAGCCGGCTCTTGCAACACAGAGTATCAATACAACAAGGCCGTATACAGCGCCGATAATATGAGTTATCATATTCAGTTTTTCTTCATTATATGTATAGCGCGGAAGTTTATGCTTTGCTTTCAACGGTTTTGCCTCCGGTAAGTAAATAATTCTTGATATTGATTTTATGTAATGATAAAATGATAAAAGGAGATGGTTGAAATGAAAATCATATCGGCAGAGTATCTCGATACAGGTGGAATAATAAAAGCTGTTGTGCGCACCGATAAAAGGGGATATTGCGCCAAAATAAAAATTAACGAAAATGAAATTGCCGATTCATTCAATGATGAGGAACCGTATGACCTTAAAAGCCATGTGTTTTATATACCGAAACATATTATTAGCGGTATTTCTGGTTATGATTTTCTGGTAAAAAAGAGAAAAAAATCAAAAAAGTATAAAACGATTAAGATTGATTATAAACCTGTATTTTCAGATAAGCAGGAGCTGCTGAAAGAATATGACAGCAGGCTCACAAGAAAATCGACCGAGAGCGAAATAGTATCACCGGGTGTTATCTATACTCACAGACTATTTGAGGATAAAGAAGGCAAACCTGTAAATGTTTTTACACTCGAGGTTGATACAAAACCCGCTTCATTATATGTGGGTACTCCCGGCGACGGATATGAGAGTATTAATGTCAAAGCAAAAGTACCCGAGATGATTGAAGCGGCGGTTAAAAACGGAGTACCGGCAGTTGCTGCCGTAAACGCCGATTTCTTTGATATGTTCGGAGACTGTCATCCTTCGGGTCTTTGTGTTAAGAATTCAAGAGTAATTGCAAATCCTGACAGTAAAAGGCCTTTTATTGCAATAAAGAAAGACAGCTCACCGGTTATAACAGATATTACAGAAAGCCCGGATATTATAAACGAGCTTGATCAGGCCGCATCGGGTCTTGAACTGATTGTAAAAGACGGCATGATAAATGATTTCGGCCCTCTTGAGCCGTTTTCATATGTAAGACATCCGCGTACAGCAGCAGGTGTAAGACCGGACGGAACCGTAATTCTCCTCGTTGCAGACGGCAGAATCCCGGAGTATTCAAACGGAGCAACTCTCGTTGATCTCGCCTTACTTATGACAGAATCGGGAGCCGACAGGGCAATAAACCTTGACGGCGGAGGCTCAAGTATTGTATATACGCGAAACGGAGATGAATTCGTCCTCAGGAACGTACCGGCCGATCTGTTCAGACCCAGAGCAAAGCTTATAAGGAAAGAATTCAACTGCCTGATTGTGACATCTGACGCTCAATCCAGGACATAATCAGATTAACTATCTTTTCCTGCTGTATTTCAGTCAGCTCAATGTTTTTCGGCACATTATACCATTTATTAAGACAGCCCCTGCAGCAGCAGGCCGTCGCATGCATTGCCTTGAATACAGGGTGGCCGTGAGTCGGAGTCTGTTTTCCGTCTTTGACGGGATTGGCGGGGGACAGCTTTGATTTAACAAAATCACAGGCATGGGATCTTACGGTTTCCATGCCTTTTTTGTTTATATATTCTAAATCTGTTTCATTCAGGCGGAATCCCGATCTGAATGATGATTTTTCGAGTTTGGAAAGTGCTTCGTCAACACTCTGCATTTTAATCTTTTACCTGGCGGAAAGAATATACGGTGCCGCTTTTGATTTCGGTATTATTCGGATCGCTTTCCGATATCTCGCCGTTAACATAAAACACCCATTTCATGCCTTCATCAAGATTATATCCCGAAATGGATATATCGGTTATTTTTCCTTCATCGTCTTCTGTAAACTTAGCCAGCGCAACGCTCGAAAGAGCCTTCCCGACATTCTTTTCGTTGGTTCTGACCTCGAAGCTGTCAATGCTTCCGTCGGCTTTGACAATATCCCAGAAAAACTTCCTGTTGGCGCCTTTGGGACCGTATACTGTTCTGACGGTTTTAAAAGGGGCGGTTTCAACTGTTTTAATTTCCGCTTTTGAAAGTCCGTCTTTTTTCTTACAGGATGTAAACATTCCCGCTAAGCAAAGAGCGCATAAAACCAGAATTATAAATTTACGCATATATTTATCTCCTTATCTGACCGCGACACTCAGTGCAAGGAGTATCTGAGCGGTATAGTATGTTGAGAGTTCGGCCGTAACAAGACCGTTTTTCTTTTTAACCGGAGTGAAATACAGAATTCCAATGCAAGTATCGCTGATAAGGAACAGGCATGATCCGATCAGAGCGAATATATTTGCGGTACATGAGCTGTGCATAATCATATTGATACAGATTGCAATTTTCCATCCGAGCAGGCCGTAATATGCACAGCAGACAGTGGCAAAAGCTCCGCCGATTTTCATCTTTAAAACCTTTACCAGCGCAAAAGCGAATGCGGCCGTACATGCAAAAGCAATAAGAGTTTTCCATTCCATTCCGTAAACGGTAGTAAAAGCGATAATATAAAATATGTGACCTACAAGGAAAAAGGCAGTTCCGATGGGAATCAGTTTTTTTCTGAAAAGGGGAGCGATTTCTTTAACGCCCAGGTAAATATCTCCGCAGAAACCGAAAAGCAAAGCTATTAGAACAAAGCTGAAATATGCGATATGGCTTCCTTGCTGGATATAGTTGCCTGCCAGGGCAACTCCGATAAATCCGAAGCTTGCCATAAATTTGCAGACCATTCCCTCGAATGATTTATTCTTTCTGCGCAGCAAAATACAGGCCAGCGCAAAGGCAAATGTCAGCGCCGTAAGAATAACTATAATCAAGGTATTCATTATCATCTCTCCTTGTAAGAAATAGCCCATTTACCGTATTGCTTAAAGCCGCATTTACTGTAAAAGGCAAGAAGACTGTCGTTTCGGCAAAAGAGAAAAGAAGGTTTATCGCTGCTCGTCATATATGTGACGGCTTTTGAAGCAAGACCCCGTCCTCTGGCGGCAGGGTTTGTGACAAGTGCGCCGAGAAGCACGCTTTTACTGCCTTCAAACAATCTGAAACAGCATGTAAGAAGGATTTCGTTTTCGGCTATTCCTCCGAAACGTGCGGTTCCTTTATTCATTCTGGAGCAGATATCTGCTTTAAAAGATGAATAATCGCCTGTAGGAAAACCGGATTCTTTCAGCAATTCATAGATGTCTTTTAGTTCAAAAGAATCAACAAAGTTATCGGGCCTGATTCTCTGTGATGACTCATAAGTGACAATATAAGACGAGTCATCAATGCCGAGACCGAGTCTGAGCATTGTATTATATTCGCATTTAACCGATTTATATCCGGCTGAATCAAGAAACAGATTCAGCTCTTCAAAATCAGCGCTGTCTGAAGCGCAGAGAGTAACATTGCCGTCAAAAATACTTAAAGCAGCCTTGTCATCCTGATAATAAAATTTTATAAATCCGGTATTATTGAATCCGTATGTAATTGCAAGCGCTTCAATTGTCGCACCGAAAGCATCGG
>CADBOL010000178.1 GCA_902796295.1 Oscillospiraceae bacterium | reverse complement strand
GGTGGCACGGCGATAAGGATTTAAGCCGTGACGGGTGTGGCGAATGCGTGAGCATATTATAATCCGGAGCACGCTTGCGTGCGACCCATAATTACTAATTACTCATTACTGATTACTCATTAAAAATTGCCCGCCGGGAATCCCGACGGGCTTTTGTGTTAATTTGTTTTACTGAACGCAGCCTGTCAATCGGCAAAGCCTGATTCAACAAGCTTTACAAGATCGTTGACTGCCTGCTCTTCATCGGAGCCGGAAGCGATGATACGGATACCGGTATCGCCCATGATGCCGAGTGAAAGCACGCCGAGAAGGCTCTTGGCGTTGACTTTGCGTTCGTCTTTCTCCACCCAGATTGATGATTTGAACTCGTTTGCCTTCTGAATGAAATATGTGGCCGGGCGAGCGTGAAGACCAACCTGATTCTGAACTGTTACATCTTTAACGAACATATTTGCTCTCCTCAAAATTTAAGAATAAAATATATCTGAAAATTCAAACTCCGCCGTGGCACCGGCTGAGCTCAAATGCCTGTGCAAATCCTTTTTTATCTGTACTAATTATACCATCAAAAAACAATTCGTCAACAATCTTGAAAAATTTCGTTTTCTATTCCAAATTGAAGGATTTTGATAAAATCTGTTTTGTTTAAAATGACAATGGATTTTGATATATTTTAGTGAATATGGGAAAAGTTTTTCACTTTTTTGCTTCCGCACCCCGGTTACAGCCGTATTTTTCGCTTAAATTCGACGCCCGGCGCCCGCAGTCAAGACGAAAACAGACATATTTAATCAAAACACCTTTTAATATTAAAGATATATAAAAGAAACCGGCTTTCAGAAATTAAAGCAATCCCTGAAAGCCCTTATAATATTGCAATTCGGAGCGTAGCGACCGTTAACTGCTAACTGCTGACTGCTCCCCGGCGCGGATGTATCCGCGCCCTACTTTTTTCGCTTAACTGACAAGCCGGTTTACCGTTTCATTGCGATATATGTATATCCCGTGCCCGCTTCATTGAGTAAAGGAATGCAGTTTTCCGAAATATGGGCCGCTCCGCTCTTTACCCTGAAGCCGTTCTGCGTTATTTCAAGCCCGGCGGAGCCGCTGCCGCTGACTGCCGCCGCAGAATACGCCTTAAGATTTGCGCCGTCCGCCGCAATGAGCGGAAGGCCGCCCGCAAACACAATTACAAGAGAAGGGCTGAAGCCGAGATCTATATTTCTCACGCTCTGGCCCATCCCCTGATATGAGCCCGTAATCAGCGGCTCGCCGAGAAATTCCTTTTCTTCGGGCGAGAGATGAATCGAAGTGTCCCTGATATGAGTGCCGCAGAGCAGGGTTTTGTCAAGGAAAGAGGGAAACTGCATATCGCTTGACTGAGCGGGGCAGAGCGAGGCCTTCACGACCGCTCTCGCGTTGAGCACAAGCGCCTCGGTATCCCTGTCGGCGGTAATAATCTCACAGCCCGATTCCGTTATTTCAAGGCCGGAGTCAAAGGTCAGGCAGTCCGTGATATCGGCAAAGGCCTCATGGCAGGCACCGCCGCCCATTGAAAACGGGGCGTGAATCGAAAATCTGAGCGTTATCTCCGCCGCCCTGCAGTATTCGTCATCCCCTGTCTCACCCGCCTCAAAGCGGTCATTTATCACGATGCTGTGAATTCCGACGGCAACGGTCACTTTTTTAAGCGGAACCGCCTTTTTTACCGGCGGAAACTCGGTGAGGAAGATAATGTCATTAAGCTCCTCTCTCTGCGAAAGCCACTCCGCAACCCTTGAGGGCATTGCGCTCATTTCATTCATCCGTCTCATCCCCCTCCGTGGTTTTTCTTATGACCGCCCAGATGTGAAACACCTTTTCGCCGAAATAGACCTTCTCGGCCCTGTCGATTCTGTATGGCTCGCCGCCGCAGATGATTCTGCTGCCGCTCCGGGCTCCGGTTATATCGGGCGAGGGCGGCCCGATATAGAGATAATAGCCCTCCGGATTATAGCCGATTTCGGTATTCACGCCGTAGAGATACATTTTGTTTTTGTATCTCAGCGGCGATATGAATGCTTTCATCTCTTCCGGCTCAGCGCCCTCACCGGTTATGAATTCGCATTGTCTGCCGTATTTTTCAAATATTCTGCCTGTCATAACACCTCAGCATCTTATAAAGAGGAAGCCGTCATCCCTGAGCAGAGGCGCCGCAAGCTCAAACGCCCTCTGTGTTTCCTTTTCGGCGTTTGCGAGCTTTTCGCCGGTTCTTCTGCTCACGGTGACATCGCCCGCCCTGAATGAGGCAACCGCGTCTTCATCGGCGGTTTTGCCGGTCAGCCGCCTGTTGAGCAGGGCCGCGGCAAAAAGGATTATTTCCTCTCTGCCCGCGTAGGCCGCCCGCCTCAGCTTTGCCTCCACGGCGAGGCAGACCGCCTCGCACTGCGGCATAAGGCAAGCTTCGTTTTCGCCCGAATCATACAGCTTCTCAAATTCGTTAATAACCCGGTGCCTGTCTATCATACGGTGAGCACCTTCGCGCTCTCGTCATAGATTTTGGCGAATCCCGCCGTGCAGCTTATCACGGCTCTCTCAAGCTGTCTGTCGATAAGCTTGTCATACTCGGTCATCATTTCGCCCGATTTTACCATCTCGAGCGCGGATCTGCTGTCGAAGCCGACTATTTTGCCTGCGGGCATCGAAGCGCTTCTGATGAGCTTCGCCCCGAAGGGAGTGATAACCTTGCCCGTTCCGTGGAATGTAAGGCCTGCCGCGGCGTCTCTGAATTCCGCCATATTGAGTATCTTTGCCATCATATCGGGCGAGGCGATGATGGTATTCATCTCGCACGGGTCAAATGAATTCCAGAAATTCACAAGATCGGCATAGGTGAGAGTGCCCGCCTGGGCCGTGTGGATTACCGGGGCGGGGTTTGAATTCCCGTCGCCGTTGATGAGCACATCCACGGCATCTCTGAGCAGGGTGTTTGAGATATATGCGCCTATCTGCCTGAGACTCGCGGTGAAGAGATCGAGGCGCTGATATTTTATCGCCTCATATGAGGCCACAAGCGTGCGGCCCCTCTTGTGCAGTGTCACCAGATTCTCTTTTGTGCGGATTGCGGTCTCGGGTATAAAAGCTCCCTCGCCCACCGTCTTGAGCTCTTTGCCGTCACCGGATGTGACGGATCTGAGCGAGCGGTAATCGACACCGCTGATTTTTGTGACTACCGCCGTGATATCGGGCAGTATATCCGCCTGCTCCATTCCCTGGCGGACTGCCCTTGAAACATATTCCGGGAAGAGCACCGCGCTCTGCGCCGTGGAAAAGAATTTCTCAACGCAGTCGCTCTCGCTTCCGCCGACTTTTATGCCGAATCTTTTGAGCTGGCGCTGGAAAGCGTCAAGCCCGTCAAGAAAAGTGTCTCTGTATTTTTCATCGGGGTCGAGCGCGCTGAGCGAATCATTGAAATTCCCCGCGGCGTAAAGTGATTTTTCAAGTCTTACATTTTCAAAATCATTCATATTCATTCCTCCTTATCAAAGCAATACGGTCGCCGTGCCTGCGCTGCTGTCAACACAGATTACAAGGCGCTCGGGGCCGGTTTCCCCGCTTGCAAGCTTTCCTTCGCCGTCAAGGGTCAGCTTGGTGTATCCCGCCGAGAGAAAATCCGACGCCGGGAGTGTCACGACACCCGCCGTCTGCACCGTCGCATAACCGTCTCTGACCAGAAGAGCGACTCCGATTATATCGGAATTTTCCTCTGCCTTGTAAACCGTCATGCCGTCGCTGAGCGTTACCGCGTCACCCGCCGAAACGCCCTCATCCGCGTAAAAAGTTACCGCCTGCGCGGCATAGCCTTCAAATGAAATATCCATATTATTCCTCCTTTTTATATTTTGAATTCGCTGTAATTGTGTGTTTCTTCCGTTTCGTCAGGCACAAGCTGCCTGAAAAGCGGCGATTTTTTTGCCGCCTCGTCTCTGAGATAATCTCTGAGTTTTTTAAGAGCTGCCGTATTCGCAGAAGCGCAGACCCCGGTCAGGACCGGATGCGGAATCCCGGGCAGGAGCAGAGAAAAATCCTTGATCACACCCGAAATATATTCGCTTCTGAGCTCGCTCTCATACTCCCCCGCGCTGCCGGGCGAAAACGATTTGATTACTCCGGCGTTCTTCTGCGAGGGCACCGCGACAAATGACCATTCATAGGCATCCTCCGGCTCGCAGAGAAGGTTGCAGCAGATTTTGCCGTTATAGACCTTTCCCTTTATGTGGCCGCAGGCGCCGCCTCTGAGATCTTTGCCGCAGACTGAGCATCTGATGCTTTTCACGCTGCAGCCGACACTCGTTTCTTTTTTGATTCCGGCCTCAATCTCGCTTATGAGGTCTTTGTTCTTTTCGTTTCTGAGCATATAGGCCTTCGCCTCAACCCAGGTATAGGTTTCGCCGTCAGCCGTCACACGCGAGGGGTCTTCCCTGACCTGCGCGGAATAAATCCGCGCCGTCTGATTTTTGCTTGAGGCGTTGTGGTCGAAAATCCCGGTTTTGCCCACAAAAAGCTCAGCGAGCTTTTCAAGAGACTCCGCCGTGAATTTTTCGCCGTCTCTGTCGATTTCATTGTCGCAGAGAATCAGCGGGAACGTATAGAGCTCCTGCTCCGTAATGTCTTTTCTCGTGAATTTCCCGATTTCTTCAAGTTCTTTTTCAGTTATTATAACCATCTCCTTTTTATGATTCGGCACTTACCTGTGCCACGGGATTAATTCGGAATGAGGAATCGGTATAGCAGCCGAATACGGGTGCGGATTCTTTCGTTTATGTTGACTTGTTTCTCAGGCTTTGTTATTATTTCAGTGTAAAAAGGATTTTTGTTTGATAGTGAAGGCATCGTTTACTGCCAGAACTTCTTCGCAGGAATCCTTTTTTTGTTATAAAACGGGTTAATTTCGCAGGGAACGACGTCACGGCGTTCCGGGTGAAACGCAGTTTCACAGAATTTGCAATTTATGTGCCTTCGGCACATCTGGAGTGCCGGAGACGTCACTCCCTACGGGTTTCTGCTGATTTAATGATTAATCGTCCACACCCGCC
>CADBOL010000177.1 GCA_902796295.1 Oscillospiraceae bacterium | reverse complement strand
GTATAAGAGGGCCAGATAAAGGCGGCAATATCATATTTTTTCATATGTCAGACCTCCGGTTTATAAACCTGTCATAATTTAAGAAACAAAAACCCATTCAAACAGATATTATAGCATAATGCTTAAAAAAAGCAATAAAATATTAATAAAAATTATATTTATATAACAAAAAACCGCCGGCAATACCGGCGGGAATTATATTATAATTGATACTTTTAATAAAATTACAGCTACCTTGGATTATTTATTTCTTTGTTATACCCCGATACTCATTTTCTGATACTTTTCCGGAAATCATCACATTCAAGTTATATAAAACAGCCTTATAAAAAACTCAGGAGCCCCCGAAAAACAAGGGCTCCCTTTTGGAGCTGCTAGGCAGACTCGAACTGCCGACCTCATCCTTACCAAGGATGCGCTCTACCACCTGAGCCATAGCAGCATGTCCATACGGAACGAAACGTATTTTATCATATACTTACGCAAAAAGCAAGCATTTTTTTGAAAAAACAATACACGGGTTGAAAACATCCTGATCAGTAACAAATATAATGATTTTAATGTTGCAAAATAATATGAAATAGTTTAAAATAAATGTGTATATATTGTTGCAGGGAGATGATTGTTTGAAAAAATACGCAAAAGCGCTCTGCGTTTTAATCGCAATGCTTTTGGTTTTTGCCGCTGTTACTCCGGCATTTGCCGCAGAAAAAGACAGCATAACAATTACCAATCCTTATGACGGTGTTGACTGGACCGGCTTCGGTCAGTATAAAACCGCGCTGCATACGCACACAAACGCCTCGGACGGCGATCCGACAATGAAAGAATCCCTTGAGCGCCACGCCGAAACGGGATTTGATATTGTCGCCTCCACAGACCACGGCACGGTGAATTACTCCTGGGAATATCCCAATGAGGATAAGTTCATTCACGGTGTTCTGAAAACAGTCGGCAAAAGCGAAGGCGAACTTGAATATCCCGGCAAAGAGGGAACGTTTAAAAACGGTATTTCCTACACCCTCTCCACAGATAAAAACGGTGACGATTTCCTGACTCTGAATAACGGCAAAAGAATAATGAGAGTCCCCTACGGTATTGAACAAAACGCCGTATCCGTAAACGCTCACGTCAACAGCTGGTTTGCCGATTACCACAATAACTTTATAACTACTTATGAGGATGCGGTAAAGGGAGTTGAAAAGGCCGGCGGTGTCTGCGTAATCAACCACCCGGGCGAATACTCAAAAGCGAGATATGAGATAAGAACCGAGAGCGCATATAACGAAGGCACTTTTGAATATAAATATTTCATCAATAAAATCGCATCTCTGCTCTCAAAATATAATACCTGTATCGGAATCGATATAAACTCAAAAGGCGATGACAGGACCAGATTTGACAGAAAGCTCTGGGATATACTGCTTCAGAGATTCGCAGATAACGGTGAAAACGTATTCGCAATCTGCAGCAGTGATGCCCACCAGCTTGACAAGATAGACACCGGATTTGTCTATGCAATTATGGAAAACTTTGACTCGGCGTCGCTGAAAAAATCTCTTCAGAGCGGTCATTTCTTCGGAGCGAGCCACTGCATCGGCAATCCCGATGAACTCGGTCAGATAGCGGAGGCACTCAAAGAATTCTACGGTGAAACCGAGCTTTACTCCGGGGTTAAATCAGTTTATGATGAGATGTTAAAAATCGCCGGAGAAATTGAAGACGGCACCAGAGATGCAGATTCAAGACTCGGTGTGACTTACAAAGTACTTGACGATGACGGTTACTGCACAGCCGAAACTCAGCCCGTAATTGAATCCATCAGCGTCAATGACAGCGAAAACACAATCCGTATTGAATCAACCGATGCTTTGATAGTCCGCTGGATATCAAACGGAAAACTCATCGCTTCTCAGAAAGCGGATTCTGCGGAAATTGACCTTGATGATTATTCGGGTAAACTCGGAAACTATATAAGAGCAGAAGTATTCGGCGAGGGCGGTATAGTTTACACACAGGCGTTCTTACTCAACGCGGAGCTCAACAGCGGCAAGTCAAGCCCCGTTGACGCAGGATTTTTTGATCTCGGTATAATCGACTTCCTGCTCGGAGTATTTATGAACTGGAGAGAGATTCTCTCGAGAATGATATGAAAGACAAATCGTTACTGATACCCAGATACAGATTCTCTCATCTGACCGATATAACCCCCGAGGTTCTGAAGAGTATAGGAGCCAAGGGAGTCGGTCTTGATATTGATAATGTAATCGCGCCGGACGGCACCTATAACTATACCGAAGGCGTGAAAGAATGGGTCAGAGATATTACCGGCGCCGGATTTCCGGTAACCATTATTTCAAACGGAATAAGGCCGAGAGTCAGAGCCGTATCGGAATACCTTGACAATCTTCCTTACCTTCATCTGTCGCGTAAGCCGAGCCCGCGCAACCTTATTAAGGCGGCCCGCAATATGGGTATTGACATCAAAGAACTCGCTATGCTCGGAGATCAGCTCTTTTCCGATATCAAAGCGGCAAACCGGTGCGGAGCGATTCCGGTAAGGATTGACCCTCTGCCCGAAAAGAACCGTTACCCCAGATACTATGCATGGAGGGCAAAAAAAGAAGCTCCCTATCTTAAATTGTTTGAGGAAATGAATAACATAGATTCTGAAAAAGGAGAAAAAAGATGAACAAAACAAAATCAATGATTCCGGTTAAGATTATTGCCTTGCTTATCGCTCTTACAGTCGGAATATCGGCTGTTGTCTGCGCTTCTGCTGTCAGCTTCGATATCAATGAAGCACCCGGAATCACCGATAATGAGGAACTGGTATCATATATTCACGATACCCTGCTTGATCTCATGCTGAATTGGGACGGCTCAACCCTTCCCGAAATAAATATCAAATCCTTTAATATTGAATATACTACTGCAAACTTCAATGCCCGTTCAAAGTCACTTTCAAATGTTTTTGTACACTGCTCTCCCGAGACGAATATGAATCTCGGCTGTGAGGTAAAAGAAAACGGCAGTAAAGTCTATTGCCGTATCTCCGCACAAGGCGGCTATTTAACCAAAATAAAAATCTCAGCGCCTTTTTTGAACTCGGCCGATGAATTCAAGACAAAACTCGATAAATGCCGTCAGGCGG
>CADBOL010000176.1 GCA_902796295.1 Oscillospiraceae bacterium | reverse complement strand
TATTTCGCGGCTTTCTCGCTCTCTTCCATATCTCTGCCGACCTCGACAAAGTCCTCGCCGGGCAGTGCTCCCGAGCGCATTCCTTTTGTCTTGGAAACAACGCTGTAACGCAGGGAAACCGGGAAATCGTCACCGCATGCTTTCTTGATTGCCTGCACTATTTCAACCGCGAAGCGGTATCTGTTTTCAAATGAACCGCCGTATTCGTCGGTGCGTTTGTTGACATATTTGAAGGTGAACTGATCGAGCAGATATCCCTCGTGAACGGCGTGAACTTCAACACCGTCAACGCCCGCATCCTTGAGCATCTTTGATGACTGCGCAAATGAATCGACAATCTCTTTGATCTCGGCCTTTGTAATCTCTCTTGACGGAACCTTATCGCTCCAGCGGTTGGGTGATTCGCTGGGAGCTGCGGTGATTCTGCTAAGATCCATCACGGGCTTTGAAAGAACATTGAGCACCTTGTTTGTGTAGAGCATCTCCATCATACTGCTGATGGTGAATGAACGGCCGAAACCCGCGGTGAGCTGAACGAAGAGTTTAGCCCCCGTCTTATGGAATTCGGGCATCCACTTTTTGAGATCCTCATACATCTTTTTGTTTTTGTGGAGCCACTGACCGAACATCGGGTTATAGACGGGCTGACCACCGGGGAGAATGAGGCCTACATTGTTTTTGGCTATTCTCATAATGAATTCCGCGCCGTCTTTGTCAAAATGGTTTTCCTCCATCCAGCCGAAAAGGTCCGTGCCTCCCATACTTGTGAGGACTATTCTGTTTTTGATTTCGCAGTTTCCGATTTTCCAGGGGGTAAACAGAGGCTCTAATGATTTGTCCATGCCGCAATCTCCTTTACTTCAAAAACTTTTATGGTTTAATTATTTTCTGTGTTCAAAAGCATTTCCGAAAGCGAAAGGTAAAGCTTCCGGTGCTCCTCTTTGTTTGCGAGAAGCCCTATTGCCGTGCCGTGATCGCCCTTCTGCACGGGCATTACGTTCCAGATTCCCTTCCCGGCAGTTCCGGTGCCGTCAAAATCGGTGTGCGGGTCGCCGAAGGGATACTTTGCCGATATTGTGTTGCACAGCAGGTCGTTCGGTCTCCATTCATCGTCATAGACCTGACCCGTAATCTCGTTTGTAAACTCCTTCTGATGGCATATCCAGTAGCCAAGCGGGGCTATTACCGGATTTGACGCCGGCAGGGGCATGCGCAGCCCTGTGAGTTTGCCGGTATAAGTGGAGTCAAACGCGTATGAGAAATAGTAGGCATCGGGGTTGATCTTAACGGTTTCGTTGAATTTTTCCACAGATTTCGGAAGCATATCGAATTCGCATGTATCGTTGCTGTTTTCAAGGAATCTCCTGACGGATTTCATGTAGCTGTCGGCATCTTTTCCGCCGGGAGTGTTTGTCAGACCGAACTGCTCGAGGTGGAAGTCAACCATATTGCCGTTAAGCGCACTTCTGCCGAGAGTTCCGCAGTAAACCGCGGTGAAAAACAGAAGCAATTCATAGAGTTTAAAACCCTGCACCATTTTGTAAATGGAAGAGCTGTTATGAGGCGAGCAGATAGTGGTAACGCTCTGAACGGTTTCGCCCAGACCGCCTTTGAAGAGGGGAGAAACATCATCTCCCGACTCCCTGACCTCTTCCTCACAGCCGTATGTGAGCAGATGAACGAGAAGGCGCACAGTCGGGCCGCCGAAGGAGTGGCCTATAAGGTGGATTTTCTTTATACCGCCTTCGGGAGTCTCTTCACCCCAGCCTTCAAACAGGGGCTTGTCATAGGCTCTGCCGAAGCGCTTGTGATTAAAGGCTTTGCTGTGAGCTTCACCGTAATCGACGGTGGTGCCCGCCAGCTGGGCATAGAGCTCACAGGCTCTGTCCCACGCGCTCGAAACGGGGCCTACGGAGGCGGAGTAACACTCATATCCGTAAGCGCCGAGGAATTCCGTCAGATCGCCGCAGGTGGCGCCCCAATAGGGAAGAATTCCGTTGACACCCTCGCTCGCACCCCAGCCGTTAAGCCCGTGGACGAAAACAAACGGATATTTATTCTTCTGCGGCAACTGAGGCAGTTTCTCTTCTTTTTCCGATCTGATCCTGTGAGTCAGAACGGCGGCCGATGAAGCCGCTGCCGCGGCGACGGCCGTAATGCCCAGTGCTTTTTTCGGGTTTTTCATAATGATTGTCCTTTACATTTCCGCTGTTGCGGAATCCGTTTTATTTATTGAGCTCATCAAGCCTTTCGCTGATTATCCTGCTGACGAAACCGATTACATTCTCAACGGGTACTTTCTCGTTAATCTCTTTGTCTCTCGTGACAACCTCGCAGACGCCTTCGCCGAGATTTCTGGGGCTTACAATGACCTTGACGGGGATTCCGAGAAGGTCGGCGTCCGAGAACATCGCGCCGGGTCTTATGTTTCTGTCATCGTAGATGACCTCGATTTTTTCTTTGAGCATATCCTCATAGAGCCTGTCGGATACGCCTCTGCACTCCTCATCATCTGCTCTCAGGCAGCAGATTTCAACATGCCAGGGTGCAATGCTCATCGGCCATATGGGACCGTAGTCATCGTGATGCGCCTCACATACCGAGGCGGCGAGTCTGCCGACTCCTATGCCGTAGCAGCCCATAATCGGATACTGCAGGTTTCCTTCGCTGTCGAGATACTGCATTTCCATTGATTTTGTATACTTTGTGCCGAGCTGGAAGATGTTGCCGACCTCGATTCCTCTTGAAATAGTGATTGAGTGTTTACCGCATTTCGGGCAGATGCCGCCTTCGGTAATCTTTGCAAGGTCGATGTATTCAACTTCGCCGACATCTCTTGAAATCTTAAGACCGGTGTAGTGATGCTCGGGCTGATTCGCGCCGCAGGAGAGATTGTGAGTTCCCTCGAGTGATTTA
>CADBOL010000175.1 GCA_902796295.1 Oscillospiraceae bacterium | reverse complement strand
GCGGTTGCCGACTCTCTGCTTGCCGCAGAAGGAATCGCCTCTGCCTCGGCAATGTCGATATGGCTCGGCTCCTTTGCCTATATGCTTCAGATTTATCTCGATTTCTCGGCATACAGTGATATGGCAATCGGTATGGGCCTTATGTGCGGCCTGCATTATAAAGAGAATTTCAATTATCCGTACATGGCTGATTCCGTAACCGATTTCTGGCGCAGATGGCATATCTCGCTGAGCTCGTTTTTCAGGGATTATGTCTATATCCCTCTCGGCGGAAACAGATGCTCCGAAAAGCGTCAGATGTTTAATCTGCTTGTAGTGTGGTTTCTGACGGGGCTCTGGCACGGGGCGAGCTGGAATTATATAATCTGGGGTCTCTACTATTTTGTGCTGCTCCTGACCGAAAAATTCCTCTGGACGGGATACGGTAATGTGAACTCTGCCCTCAGGCGCCTTATGACGCTTGCGGCGGTATATTTCGGCTGGGTGATTTTCAGATTTGAAAATCTCGGCACACTCGGCTCGGCAATCAAAGGGATGCTTTGCCTTAATCACAATCATTTCACCGACGCCGCCGCTTCTCTCGCTTTCAAGAATAATATTTTCCTGCTGATATTTGCCGTTATTGCGGTAACTCCCGCCGGAAAGTATTTAAAGAATATAATCAGGAATATCGGCAGGGAGAGCACGCCGGTTATGTGGATTTACGGCGTTATCGATGCGGTCATACCTGCAGCTTTGCTGCTCATTTCCATGATGGCGCTTGTCGGCAACAGCTACAATCCCTTCCTTTATTTCCAATTCTGAGGGGGCGCGGATATGGATAAGAAAACATATAAAAAGAATATGATGCGCCTTTTCCTTGCCAAAAAGGTTATCTTTTTCGGCTTCATCGTCATTATGGCTTTTATCGGAATTATCTGGTTTGCGAGGCCGAAGACCTCCGAAGTGGAAAAGAGAGAACTGACAAAATTCCCGAAACTGACAATCTCCGGTATATGGAACGGCTCTTTCTTTACGGATGTTGACACCTGGTATGCCGATACCTACCCGCTCAGAGAGAAGCTCATCGCCGATTATCAGGCGTTTCAGTCGCGTTTCGGCATAAGGACCGAGCAGCTTATCGAAGCAAGCCCGGAGCCGGCTGAGGTTGAGGAGACGAAACCCGTTGACCCGGATGAGAATCTTGTCGAGGGTCTCGGAGACGTGAATGTCAGCGCCGAGAATGTCGGCAGCATATATATCGCCGGCAACAGCGGATACGGAGTTTACGCCTACAGCGAATCCGGCTCGCGCAAGTATGCGGAGATTGTAAGCAGGGTGGCCGATAATCTCAAGGGCAAGGCAGATGTTTACTGCCTTATAGGCCCGATTTCGGCGGGCGTTATGCTCTCGGACGATGTAAGAAAGAGTATTCACTGCGATGATGAAGACGTAGCTACAGAGAAGATGTATGATATGATGAGCGAAAATGTCAAAACGGTTTCAACCCATCATGCGCTCAAAAAACATAACTCAGAATACATCTTTTTCCGTACCGACCATCACTGGACAGCGCGCGGAGCATATTATGCCTATAAAGAATTCTGCAAGGTTAAGGGTATCGAACCTGAGCGCCTTGAAGATTTCAAAACAATGAAGTTTGAAGGCTTTCTCGGCTCATTCTATACGCAGAGCAACAGAAGCAGACAGCTCGGTGATAATCCGGACACGGTTGAGGCGTTTATACCGAATGACACCAATAAAATGACAACCTACTTCAAGAAGGGCAGTACCTTCACGGAAAACGAATGGAAGATTGTCAATGATGTTTCACACTATGCCAAGACGGAGCTTTATTCCTGCTTTGCAGGAGCTGACCAGGCATTCAGCTTCATACATAACGAAAAAAAGACCGACGGCTCGTCAATCCTTGTAATAAAAGATTCCTTCGGCAACGCGTTTATTCCGTTCCTTACGGATCACTATGAATATGTCTACTGGATTGATTACCGCTACTATAAGGCATTCATTTCATGGCAGGGCAGGAGCGACCCGTCAATCTCGGCTCTGGTAGCTGAGAAGAATATCAAAGATGTGCTTCTGCTCAATAATATCAATTTCACGGGAAATATCAAAGCTCTCGCAACGCTCGATACAATGTACAGATAAGGCAAACGGTAAACATTTGAATAAAAAGCCTGTGCAGCCGGGGCGATACCGCCCCGGCTGCACTTATGTCTGATAAGTATTATGTTTTACGCTTTCTTTGCCGTTGCTTTTCTGACTACAAGCAGTGTAAGCACCATGAGCACAGCGCCGATGGGCAATGATATGATACCCATTCCGTTTCTGCCGAG
>CADBOL010000174.1 GCA_902796295.1 Oscillospiraceae bacterium | reverse complement strand
TGACAGATTCGGATTTATATGATTTGGTAAATAAAGCACTTGGATCAGACGCTTCGTTTAATGGAGCTTTGGCTGATTTATCTGATGCACAGAAAGAAGCTTTGGCAGAATATTGTGATAAAAATGGGTATTATTTTAACCGTGATAAGAACTTCATTACGCCTAAGACTACTTCTGATATTATTGAGAATTGCTACCCGCTCAGAAGCAGTAACGGAGAACTTATTATTGAGAACGAGGGTTCAAATAACGAGAGAGTCAGCATAAGGTTCTATTCTGTATATTCTGATTCTAATCAAGTTTATATTGACGAATATGATGATAAATCTTTCAAGTTTAATTCTAACCTTTATATGATTGCCAATGTTAATCCGATATCCATGATTGATTACGACGGTTGGGAATTTTCAGCTTCAGTTCTTGAACCGAATGTTACATTCAATTCGGTCAGCGTAGGGATTTATAGTTTGGAAGAGAAAGATCATCCTATTACAATTGATGATTATACTCACAACTTTACGACTTATGATTGGGAAGCATTGGGCGAAGGAAATGTGAGCATTTTATTTAAAGAAGTTGAAGTCGTAAATTCTGAAAATATAGTTGATGGAAATGGAGCTATTAATAAGTCGAATACAGTAATACTATATAAATCTCCCGTTGAATCATTTTCAATCGGTCCGGCAGTTACAAAGATTCCCGATTATTTGTTCTATGACACTAATGTTGATGCTGAGGACATAATGGATGCACTCAAAAATGCAACCGAAATCGGAAAGTATGCTTTTGTTGATTGCGACAATATCAACGAGCTTGACCTCGGAAATGTCAATAAAATCGGCGACTACGCTTTTGCGGCCTGTGACGGACTTACTGAAGTTACCATCCCGGAGAATGTTAAGAATCTCGGAGCAGGTGCATTTACTCTCTGTGATAATCTTGACACGGTTATATTCAATGCCAAGGATTGCGAGGTTGCTGTTCCTTCCACAGACTTATCGGAGCCCACGGCTCCTTTTACCGATACCGGTGTAGAGAAAATGGTATTCGGTAAAGATGTCAACACCGTTCCCTCAAATGTTGCAAAAGACATTGACACTCTCAGAGATGTTATTTTCCTTGCAGATCCTCTTACCGTAAATGAAAATGCTTTCTTTGGCAGCAACGGTATTGAAAATATTGAAACAAAAACTGATAATACTCTGTCAAATGCAACTATTGCATCAGGCAATGATGCTTTGAAGTATGATGATATAAAAGTCAGTACTCACAAGCACTTATATGCAGAAACCGTTCACGCTCCGAGCTGCATAGCCGAGGGCTACACCGCAGAGGAATGTACATGCGGTGATATCACGGCAAAAGGCAAATACAATATTGTTAAAAAGATACCGCATACTCCCGATATAACTCCCGCAACGGCGGCCGGTACAGAAAGGCCGAAATATACCGAGGAAACCTGTACCGAATACGGTTATTATACTCACACATGTAAGGTCTGCGGGGCAACATGGAAGAGCTTTGAGAAAGACGGTTTTCCCGAAATCACAAATGCTCAGATAACCAAATCCGAACCTACTCATAAATTTGACAAGAAGGTCGGTTCCGGAGCGGCTGACTGCGAAAATCCCGCTTATGATGAATATGAGTGTGTTATCTGCGGAGAAAAGAAGAGAACAGCCACTTCTCCTGCACTCGGTCACGACTGGATAGTCAAAGATGTTGTAGAACCCACATGTCTTGAGCAGGGATATACTGTCAAGCATTGTGAACGCTGCGGCAAAGACGAGAAGACCGATTATGTTGCGGCTCTCGGTCATGATTACGGCGAATATGTTTATAATGACAACGCGACCGTATTTACCGATGGCACCGAAACTGCATACTGCAGACGCTGCGGAGACAGAGATGTCAGAACCAGAGAAGGCACAAGACTTAATGACACACTCAGAGACTCACGTCTGTGCTTCGGCAAAGAAACCTATATTTATTTCAACCAGGAAGTTGAAATAGCCGCGGAGGTCTGCGAAAACACCAGCAGGAAGCTCAGCGTCCTGCCCGCGGGTTACCGTCTCGCAATTTATGAAGGCAGCGAAATCATCGCTTACGGAGAAAAGAGACCCGACGGTTCCTACGCTCCCAGTGTTTCATTCAACGCAGGCAAGATAAATACAGAGAGACATTTCTGGGCAAGAGTAATAGATGTCAACGGTCAGGTTTATAAAAACTCCAGAGGAACGTTATTCGAGAAAGAACTTGTTATCAAAGTGAGAACAGGTATATTTGACAGGATTCTGGCTACCGTTGAAATGGCGCTTTACAAGATGCTTCCCGAAAGAGTCAGTCAGTTCTTCAATCTTATACCGCCTTCAATCAAAATCGATCCCCGCGCGTTTTAATCAGATTAAAAGCCCGCTTCGGCGGGCTTTTTTAATGTGCAATTAGCAATGAGCAATGTGCAATGAAGGGTCGCTCCGCGACGATAATATTGAGTTAGCAGTGAGCAGGGAGCAGTTAGCAGTTGAGGGTCGCGCTTACGCACTCCGGATTATATTAATGTGCAATTGACAATTTATAATTAATAATGGTGAGGTTAGGATTGTAA
The DNA here is from genome assembly GCA_902796295.1 of Oscillospiraceae bacterium. Taxonomy (GTDB): domain Bacteria; phylum Bacillota; class Clostridia; order Oscillospirales; family Acutalibacteraceae; genus CAG-177. The sequence goes on along the minus strand of CADBOL010000174.1, from coordinate 700 downwards.
GGTCAGGACACATAGGTAAGCCGGTAATTAATACAGGTAAGTGCTGTAACCTTATGCCGGATTACTGATCTGTCATCCTGAGCGCAGCGAAGGATCTCATACAGCATGAACTCATTTTAAATCCTTCGCCCCACTATTACTGAGAAAGACGGCGGTTGAGATAATTCTCCGGGAATTGGCATATCTGTTCCGCAATAATCCACGCAATGATATTCTTTGCGATTCTTTATTATTTACTAATATCTTAATATCAAAACTGCCCGCAGGTTTAAGTTAAGCCTGCGGGCGTTTGTTTCGGATTCTTGTCAACATTTCGGTAAACACCTTGTATAAACTATTATACAGTATATTTAAACAATCAAGATTATTATTCTTATATAATACAATTTATAAAAGCTTTTATTTGCTCTTTTTGAATATACTCTTCACCAGGGGGAAGAACATGTCACGGTATATGATTGCGGCGCCGACGAGGGAGATGACAATTGTTACGAACATCAGCACGCCGACTCCTGTCGCAGGTGAGAAGAAGAGCACAATGACACCGGCGATGACCGGAGCTATGGCAAGCTTCCAGTGCTTGGCAAAATAGCTTGCTCCCAGAGCGCCGAAGAGAGCGGGAAGAACATTGTTGAACGCCGCGGCGAATGTGGGATTGGTGCTTGCCGTTGAGAAAACTTTTGCGAATGCCAGCACGCCG
>CADBOL010000173.1 GCA_902796295.1 Oscillospiraceae bacterium | reverse complement strand
CGGTTTACGGTGAGATTCAGATTTTTAATCAGCTCCGTATTTTTATCATATGAAAACTCAACATTTTCAAGCTTTATTTCATCGCCGAGAGCCGAGCGGTCGGCGGCGTTTTCACTGTCCGCTTTAATGGGCTGTGCTTCGATGAGCTCAAATAATCTCTCGGCGCAGGCAAGGGAATTCTGGAGCTCGGTAATTACTCCGGATATTTCATTGAAGGGCTTTGCGTACTGCCCGGAGTAATTGAGAAACGCCGTAAGACTGCCTATCGTGATTGCGCCCGATACGGCGCTGAAGGCACCCACAAGGGCAACGCCCGCGTAAATCATATTGTTGACAAATCTCGTGCAGGGGTTTGTAAGAGAAGAGAAGAAAATCGCCCTGAGAGAGAATCTCGCGAAATCGTCATTGATTGAGTCAAATTCCTTTGTGACACGCTCCTGCGCGTTGCAGGCCGCCACCACATTGTGGCTCTCAACGGTTTCTTCGATATGAGATGTCTGTCTGCCCCTCGCCTCGCTCTGCGCGGCAAACATTGCGTGGGTATTCTTTGCGATAAATGACGCGACAAACAGCGACAGCGGAGTCAGAAGAGCTACAACGGGAGTAATCTTCGGGCTGATTCTTATCATAAAGACAAGAGTGCCGATAATCGTCATAATTCCCGTGAAAAACTGGGTGAAGCCGAGCAGCAGTCCTTCCGCGAAATTATCGGCGTCGGATATGACTCTGCTCACAATGTCTCCGGCCGGGTGAGAGTCGATATATGAGACCGGAAGCACCGCTATTTTGTTTATCGCGGCGTTTCTTACATCCCTGACAACCCTGAAGGAAATTGAGTTATTAAGAGTATTAACTATCCACTGTATTGCCGCCGAGATGCCCGCCGCGGCGAGAATCATAATTATGTTTTTAATCAAGGCCTGAGTGTCGATATTGTTGAATCCTTTTATCGCGTCTATTGCCCTGCCTGCGAGCACGGGGATATAGAGATTGCAGGCAACGCAGACCGAAGAGAGCAGCAGGGAGAGAGCGATAAGATAATTATGTCTGCCCGTATATTTCAGCACTTTAAGTACGGTGCCCTTCTTTGCTTTTTTCATACGGGAAGCCCCCCTTTCGCATACAAGGGGTCATCTTCCTCAAACTGGGAAAAGTGGATTTCCCTGTAAACATCGCTGCTTTCAAGCAGCTGAGAGTGTGTGCCGGCAGATGCTCTGCCGTTTTCAAGCAGTATAATCCTGTCGCAGTCCATTATCGAGCCGGTGCGCTGTGAAACAGTGAATACGGCTCTGTAGTCAAGCTCCGAAACGGCCCTGCGCATATTAAGATCTGTAAGATAGTCAAGGGCGCTTGAGGTGTCATCGAGAATCAGAATATCGGATTTTGCTGCGAGCGCTCTCGCAACGGAAAGGCGCTGCCTCTGACCGCCCGAAAAATTTCTGCCTCTCTGCTCCGTGATGCAGTCGAGACCGCCCGGTTTTTCGCTGACAAATTCATATGCCTGAGCCGCTTTGAGCGCGTCAGTCAGCTCGGAGTCGGTTGCCTGCGGGTTTCCGAATAAGAGATTGCTTCTGACGGTGCCTTTGAAAATGACCGCCTTTTGTTCCGCGTATGATATTATTGAGGAGAGCTCCTCTCTGCCGTAAGAGGAGACGGATTTTCCGTTTATGAATATGTCTCCCGAAGTGGGGCGGTAAAAGCCGGCGAGCAGATTAACAAGGGTAGTCTTGCCCGCGCCGGTTGAGCCGATAACGCCTATCCTTTCGCCTTTACCGACAGTAAATGAAATGTTTTCGAGTGAGGGCTCCGAGGCACCGGGGTAGGTGAAGGAAACATTGTCAAAAACAATGTAATCATCCGAAACGCATGTCTTCCCGCTTTCGGGGATTTCCTCATCTTCAATACCGAGTAGCGATGAAATCCTGCCGGCGCACGCGATGGATTTTGTGAGCGTAACGATAAGATTTGCCAGCTTTATCAGTTCAACGAGAATCTGCGACATGTAGTTGTAAAGAGCCACAACCGCGCCGCATGTGATGAAGCCGGCGTTTACTCTCTGAGCGCCAAGCCAGATAAGAAGGGCCACGGCGGAGTTTACCGTAAGGCAGGTGAGGGGGTTGAGCAGGGCGGAAAGTCTGCCGGTCTTTTCCTGAAGTAAAGTGAGGTAAGTGTTTTTATCTTCGAATTCCGAGACCGCGTCTCTCTCTCTGCCGAATGCTCTTAGCACTCTTGCGCCCGTGATGCTCTCTCTCGTAGTCAGAAGTGCGCCGTCAAGGGCCTCTCTGATTTTTTTGTTGAGAGGAATTGTCAGCATCATAAGGCCGAAAATGATTACGCTCATCAGCGGAACGGCGGCGGCAAAACTGACGGAGGAATGAGTATCTACCCTGAAGGCCATAATGCACGCGCCGAATACCACAAAGGGGGAGCGAAGCAGCAGCCGCAGGGTGAGATTGACTCCGTTCTGAACGCTGTCCATATCGCTTGTCAGGCGTGTTATCAGAGTTGAGGTGCCGTTTTTGTCAAACTGCGAAAATGAAAGATACTGGATTTTTTTATAGATTGCGTGCTTGAGATTCTTCACAAAAGAAACCGCCGCCCGTGCCGAAAAATACTGGGCGGTGACAGAAAAAACTAGCCCGGCAAAGCCTAATACTATAAGCTGCAGACATCTTGAAATTATATAGTTTTTATCACCCGAAGCAATGCCGTTGTCGATTATATCGGCGACTATCAGCGGCACAATCAGTTCAAGGGTTGCCTCGAGCATTTTGAAAAGCGGAGCGAGCACGCATTTGAGCCGCTGCCCCCTGAAATACGGTAACAGATTTCTCATATTATTCCTCTGTTTTTTATTATTGATATTTTAAAATGCCGCGGCGTATTTGTCAATCATAATTCAGCCCGATTATTAAAATTCTGTATATTGAATTTTAAATGTAATTGAATTTTTGTCTTTACTTATTGTAATTTTATTTTCTTTGTGAGATAATAAGCTGAAAAATTGTAAACCCCGGAGATGATTTTATGAAAAAAGCAGTAAAGATAATCCTGATTGTGCTGGTTATACTTGCCGTTATTGCCGGCATCGCTTTTGCCGCGCTCAGATTCGGCAAAAAAGCTCCCGCCGGGCAGGAGGGAGAAGTCACGGCCGTGATTGAGGATTTTACGGAGGATATCAATATTTTCGAAACCGCAAAGAAGAATCCCGACAGATACACTCTCATGCTTCAGAACAGCTTTGCGATGGATAAAAAAGAGATTGACAATTTCCTTAAACAGCCGGAGGAATGGCTCGCTTATAATGTCTTTTTAAAAGTGTCAAACAGCAATGAACAGCAGGCTGCTTTTACAAAGGCGGTTATTGAGGAAAACGGAAAAGACGGCCTTTATATCAGTGAGGGTGTCGGCGGCTCGGTAGTTTCCATTCCCGCAGGCAGCGAGGGCTCGATAGTTCTCACCGTGCTTCTTCACTCGCCCGATCCGTCCATGGATGAGGTCAGGGAAATGGTAGAGAATAAGAACATTTCTCTCAGCTATGCGCTCATAGAGGGTGACAGTCTCAGCGATATCCCCGAAGATAACCTGCAGGAAGTCAGGGTAGGATGATATGATTTTTTTCAGGCGCAGCACCCCGGTCTCCGGTCCGCCCGAGTTCATTATAGCGGGTCTCGGAAATCCGGGCGCAAAGTATGAGGCAACCCGCCACAATACGGGCTTTATCTTTATTGATATGCTCGCCGATAAATACGGCGTCAGGCTCAATAAAATCAAATTCAAGGCAGTGTGTGAAACAGCGGAAATTAATTCACATAAATGTCTCCTTCTCAAGCCGCAGACTTTTATGAATAACAGCGGTCAGAGTATAAGGGAGGCGGCGGATTTCTATAAGATTCCGCCCGAAAGAATAATAGTGGTATTTGATGATGTTACTCTTGAGTGCGGCCGCCTGCGTATACGCAGAAAGGGTACAGACGGCGGTCATAACGGCATCAAGAGCATAATCTATCATCTTAATTCCGACTCTTTTCCGAGAATAAAGATCGGTGTCGGAATGAAACCGGGTCCCGATTATGATCTCGCCGACTGGGTGCTCTCATCATTTACAAAGGATGAGCTGGTAAAGATGAGGCAGGCGGCTGAAAACGCGGTGCTTGCCGCGGAGCTTATGGTCAGCGGCGAAACAGATCTCGCAATGAGCAAATACAATTCTTAAGGAAAGTACCTATGGCAACTCTCAATATAGTTCTGGTAGAGCCGCAGATTCCTCAGAATACGGGCAATATTGCGCGCACCTGCGCCGCAACGGGGTGCAGACTTCATCTTGTGGAGCCGATGGGCTTCAGGGTGGATGACGCGAAGCTCAAAAGAGCCGGGCTCGATTACTGGCATCTGCTGGATATTACCTATTACGAAAGCCTTGATGACTTCTTCGAAAAGAATAAAGGCGGCACATTCTTTTATTTCTCAACCAAAGCGGTCCATACTCATTCGGATGTCTCATACCCCGACGGCTGTTACATAGTTTTCGGCAAAGAGACCGCCGGGCTGCCGGAATGGCTGCTTCATGATAATCCGGAATCCTGCGTGAGGATACCCATGATAAATAATTCCGACGCGAGAAGCCTGAATCTCTCAAACAGCGTCGCCGTCGGTGTTTATGAGGTCCTCAGGCAGTGGGGATATCCGGAGCTTAAAACAAAAGGAAAACTCACTCAGTATGAGTGGTAAACGGAGGAACGCCTGTGAATAACAAAATCAGACAGATTGTATCTATTATTCTTACTGTCGCCGCAGTCGGAGCGATTCTTTCCTCATGCGGAGAAAAACCGCCGGCGGATGAGATGACAACCGGCACCGAAATTCATAAACTTGTTGATACATACGGAGTGCTTGACACGGATTCAGATACCGCAGTGAGCAAGACCGGAAAAGAAAAAGACAAATCAAAGGCAACCGGAGACGAAGCCGAAACAACGACCGGGGCGGCAAAGGAAACATCCTCCTCTCAGGTCAGAGTTTCTGATGTTGAGTTCGTCTTGCAGAGCTATTATACCGACGGCACCAACTACGGTGAGATTCAGAATATAACATTTGACGAAAAAGCGTTTGCAAGTACTGCTTACGGATATCTCGATGTTAAGATGACATATGTTGCCACAAGAGACAGAAATCTCGTAATCTGCTACCGCGCCTATGATGCGGACGGCAAGGTCTGCAGAAACGCGAGAATCGCCGTAAGGCTTGACGGAGTCAAATCCGGTGATACGGTTGAACGTGTAAGATTCAATATCCCGTTCAACGCGGTCAAGGTTGAATTCTTTGATTATGTAAAAGAGGTGCAGCAATGATTAAAATCAAAAAGATACTCGCGCTTGTAATGATGGCGGCTGTAATCATAACAGGTGTTTCGGCCGCGATGAGCGCCGGCGCCGTCACAGAAGGCGGTATGACTTATACGGAAAAGAGCGGCGGTCTCGCTGTCACAGGCGTTGACAATACGCTCTCGGGAGCTCTTGTCATACCCGGAACCGTAGACGGCAAGCCTGTTGTTGAGATTGATAAAAACGTATTTGCAAACAATACTCAGATTACATCGGTCTCTGTCCCTGCAAGCGTCAAAAAGATAGGAAACAAGGCTTTTTACGGCTGCGCGATGATTGATTCGGTCGTGTTTGAAGAATCCGGTGAAACAGTATCTCTCGGAGAAGAGGTATTCGGCAGCTGTACTTCTCTTAAGAATCTGATTCTTCCGAAAAAAATGACCTCCGTTCCCCGCAGGGCATTTGCCGCATGCGCTCTTCCGGGTGTTACAATTCCCGAGGGAGTTATTTCTGTAGGTGACGAGGCATTCATTAATAATCAGTCACTTAAATCGGCAAAAATTCCCGGCAGTGTTTCGTCAATCGGCAAGCATGTTTTCCTCGGATGTGCAAATCTTGAAGAGATAGCTGTCGATGGCAGCAATCAGGATTATATCTCGGTTGACGGCAGCCTTTTCTCAAAAGATAAGACCGAGCTTATTCAGTATGCTCTGGGCAAAGCGGTCAGTGAATACACAGTACCCGACGGAGTCAAAGAAATAGGCAGCGGTGCTTTCGCTTTCAGCTCGCTCGTAAAGGTCAATCTGCCCGAAGGTCTTGAAACCATCGGCTATGAAGCTTTTATGGACAGCACCGCCCTTAACACGGTTAATCTGCCTTCCACGCTTACCGTGATAGATGAGAGCGCTTTTTATCACTGCTACGCTCTTGATGAGATAACCGTTCCCGCGTCCGTTACCGAGTTTTCATCGGCATTTGCTTACTCGGGGCTTGAAAAGGCGGTTATAGAAAACGGCGTTGAGACCATTCCGAATGATGCCTTCACCGGATGCAAATCTCTCAAAGAGGTTGTCATTCCCGAGTCGGTTACAAAGATTGAGTCTGCTTTTATCGACTGCGAATCGCTTGAAGAAATCACAATTCCTTCATCCGTTACCGAAATATCAAATAATGCGTTTGACGGCAGCGAGAATACTACCATAGTTGCTCCCGAGGGCAGTTATGCCGAGCAGTATGCCGGGAATAACGGTATTGATTATAAAAAGCCGGAGCCTGCAGTTGACGAAGCGGTTCTGAAGGCAGTAATCACGGCCCCTTCCGGCAGGCAGACGATAAGATGGAAATTCAGAGCCCGCCTTGTTGCAAAGGCAAAGCTTCCCGCCGGCTATTCTCTTAAATGGTTTGATAAAGACGGCAAATCATACAATGCCGATTTCACTACGGATAATCTTACTTCCGGCGCGGAATACACCGTAAAGATAGTTGATTCAAACGGCAACCCGGTCAGCACCTCTTCACAGGAAAAGAAAGTAATAATAGAAGTGAAATCCGATTTCTTCACAAAGATTATTTCGTTCATTTCCCGTCTTTTCGGCAGCGATACAATTACACTCTGATAATTATTATTTGCAAATAAACGGGGACGGAATCCGGTGATTCCGTCCCTTTAATCATTTATGATTTTATTCCGTGTCTTTCATTTTGGCCTGCTTTTTCGCTCTCTTTTTTCTGACTGCCTTGCGGATAATCAGAACTACTGCCGTGATAACTGCCGCGAATATCAGCAGATAGGGGAGAGATGAGATGAACCAGAGCGCGAAGTTTCTCATTCCCTGACCGATATTATAGAGGTTTTCGGAGAGTCTTTCGCCAAGCTCTGTGAAGAAGCCTTTCTTTTCATTTGTTGTGCTGATTCTGTCAACCTCTTCAATATCAAGCTTTACGGTTGAGTAAGCAACAAGACTGTCATAGCTTTTTATCTGTCTCTTGTAGCTGTCAAGATCTGCGTTGACCTCAGTCAGTTTTTCTCTGAGCTGGATGATATCATCGATTTTTTCGGCTTTTTCAAGCAGAGCGAGCAGAGCGGTTCTTTCCGCCTCATAAGAATCGATTCTTGCCTGAAGGTCGGTGTATTTGGCGGTGATATCGCTCGCGGTCATTGATTTAGAGGTGATGTTTCCGGCGTCTCCGATAATCCCGATGAATTCATCAAGTCTCTCTGCCGGTATCCTCGCCGTGATATGAGCTCTTCTGTATGATGATGAGTAATATGAATTGCCGTAAATCTCGGATGACTCGATATATCCCTTGAGCTGACCGATTGCTTTTTCTGTTTCTTTTATGAATTCATCAAACTCTTTTGTTTCAACATCAAGGTCGGCGTTTCTGATTATTTTTCTCGCCGCCGCGTCCTCGATTTCGAGCCCGGGTGATGACGGCTTGCCTTCTCCGTTTGTTCTCTGAGCCGACTCTTCGCCGCTTTCATAATCATCTGCGCCGGCATAGCTGTCTGCGTCATTGTATCCGTAGCTGCTGTATGATTTTGCGTATTCTTCTCCGGATTCCGGTTCGTAATATGAGCTGTCCGCCGCCGCGTTTTTAGCTCCGCATGAGACGAGAGCAAATACCGTGAATGTCAGGGCAAAAATCAAAGCCGCGATTTTTGTTATTGTTTTTTTCATTTCGATCACTCCTTTCACTTTTTAAACGAGCATAAAAGAAAAACCTCACACAAAAATCAAATGTGTGAGGATAAGCGGTGAAGAAAAGCGGCGGTATCAGCGGAAATTCCTTTTAAATCAAGGCCCGAGTAGTCCGCGCTCTCGGAGAATAATTCTCTGTGGAGAACGCAGGATGAGAGGAATTTTCCCGCTTCGTCTGCGCTCTCTCCGTCGGAGGTAAGAGAAATACCGGGGTCCGAATCCCTGACGGCCTGCCAGACTTTTCCGAGCGAGATAACACGGTCTATTTCCGCCGTAACGGCAGCCGAAGCACAGCATTCCGAAATCCTTGATGCCATTTCATCGCTGTCTGAGTTATAAGCTTTTATAAATGCTTTTTTATCGCATCCCGGCTCATATGCCCAGGGCTCAATAAGTATTGTTTCCGCTCCGGGAATCATCAGCCGGCAGTAAGCGGAAAGCTCAGCGAGATAAGGATTATAGCTCTCTCTGATACCGCTCAGGGCAATATTCTGAGAGAATATGATTATATCCCATTCGTCATCTTCTACCGCCTCGTGCAGAGCGATACCGTCGGGGCGCATCGCCTCCGTTATGCCGGGCAGATATGTTTCATAGGTATATACTTCGTTTTCATCTATATAGTTTCTGTAATGGCTTTCTATTGAGCAGTTTTCAGCTCTCAGATTTCCGAGCAGCAGCTCTTTGCCCCCGGCTTTTGCAAGCTGAGGGAGATACTCAATCATCTGAGACGTGAAATTGCTTCCTATAATAAGTACTTTCATTTATTTTCCCTTTATCATATTATTGAGTGTTTCTCTGTTTTCGGCTGTGTAAGATTCCGTTACTGCGAAATAAACGGATGCAAACATAAGATAGGGATAGGGGGCAAAAAGGCCCGGGTTTACAAGCGACATCATTTCGAGCGAAACGAATGAAGAAAACAGAATAACGGAAAAGAAAGAAATATTATTGATAAAACAGCGTATGCGCTGAATGTTGAGATATGTGTAGGCCATGACTCCCGTAATACCGGCGGAGGCGATAACCTGAACGGGAGAGCAGTGATACCAGCAGAGGGTGTGCTTTGCGCTCTGATGTATATCTCTGTTGCCCATATATCCGAGGCCTCTGCCGAATACCGGGTTTGCCTTGAAATCCTCAATACCCCTTTGTATAAGACTCAGCCTGATTGAATTCTGATCCGGGTCAAACAGCCTTGCTACGGCGTAGCTGGCAAGATCATAAAGAAACCTGCCGGTGACTGCCGCGGAAACTGCAAAGACCGCCATTGTGATGATACCCGCTTTTCTGTGCTTTTTATCAAGAATAAGCAGAAGCAGCAGGCAGGCGGCAAATTCAACTGTTCCGAAAAGCAACCCGCCTCTTGAGCCCGTGAAAAGAATCGCGATATAAGCGAGAATACCGATCAGAATCCTGCTGTATCTCTTTGAGGCGAGATAGAATGCGAAAGGCATGCACATCATGAGTATCGTGGCCGCGTTGTTTCTCCACTGGAAGGGGAGAGCGCTGAATTTTGATGAGAATTCATCAAAGCGCGTGATATATTCTTTCAGCAGCGAAACGGTAATGGTGAGGATTGCCGTAGTGTGCATCCTGCAGAAACGAAGGGCAAACTTTTCGCCGTCTTCATATCTGAGATTGGGCCCGATATAAGATACGAGAATCACCATACCGAAACCCAGCGATGCCATATAAAACAGAGAGGTCGGCGAAAAATAGGATTTCCAGTATATTATACCCGAGCCGCCCAATATGAGCGCAATCGAGACGGCAATCATACCGGGCGTAAATGAGTAGAGTCTGAGCTTACGTTTCTGTATAAAAAACTGCGCGAAAAAAATAACTGCAATCGGGATGCCGAGATACCAGAGGGAGAAAAACTCGGAAGCCGAGTTTTTGCACCTTATCGCAAAGCAGCATATAACGAGTATGCTCTCAAGCGCAGGGAGCAGATCTTTATCAAGCAGGAGAGTAACAGCGCCGATAAAAGATAAGATATATACCCCGAGCACTTCTGCGCCCGTGAAAATAAAGACGGAAGCCGCGGCGAGAAGCATCAGGCCGAAATAAGGTGAGGCGTTGAATTTATTCAGTTTTCCGGCAATGTTTTTAATGCCGTAACTGCTCTCCATAATGATTATCTCCGTGTATCTGAAGTAAACTGAGTATAGCACAGCATAGTCCCTTTTTCAATTGAACGCCTGAATTATTACATAATTGTAAACTTTTGAAAAAACTCTTGATTTTTCGTAAAGGCGTGCTAAAATACAAATTAGCACTCGACAAAGCAGAGTGCCAAAACGATTTGTTTATTATTAATTTGGAGGTAATAGATATGAAACTCAGACCGCTTGCTGACAGAGTAGTTCTCAAGTCAGTCGAAATCGAGGAAAAGAGCGCGGGTGGTATCATCCTTGCCGCTTCCGCACAGGAAAAGCCCCAGACAGCTGAAGTAGTAGCTGTAGGCCCCGGCGGAGTTGTTGACGGCAAAGAGGTTAAGATGTATGTCAAGGTCGGCGACAAGGTTATAGCCGGCAAATATTCGGGCACCGAGGTCAAACTCGGCAAAGAGGAATATACGATAGTACGTCAGAGCGATATACTCGCTGTTGTTGAGAAATAAGCAAGGAGGAAATAACAATGGCAAAACAGATTATTTACGGTGAGGAAGCCAGAAAGGCTCTCCAGGCGGGCGTTGACAAGCTTGCCGATACAGTTAAGATCACACTCGGCCCCAAGGGCAGAAACGTAGTTCTCGATAAGAAATACGGCGCTCCCCTTATCACCAATGACGGTGTTACAATAGCCAAGGAAATCGAGCTTGAGGAGCCCTTTGAGAATATGGGCGCTCAGCTTGTTAAGGAAGTTTCCACAAAGACAAACGACGTTGCCGGCGACGGCACCACCACAGCCACTCTGCTTGCTCAGGCTCTCATCAGAGAAGGCCTTAAAAACGTTGCTGCCGGCGCTAACCCCATGGCAGTAAAGAAGGGTATCTCAAAGGCGGTTGACGTTGTAGTCGCCGAGCTCAAAAAGAATTCAAAGCCCGTTGCAGGCTCAAAGGATATAGCGAGAGTCGGCACCATCTCATCCGGCGATGAGGAAGTCGGCAAGTTTATCGCCGAGGCAATGGAAAAAGTTACCGCTGACGGCGTTATCACCGTTGAGGAATCCAAGATAGCCACAACCGAGTGCGAGGTTGTTGAGGGTATGGAATTTGACCGCGGTTACATTTCTCCCTACATGGTTACCGATACGGATAAGATGGAAGCAGTTATTGACGATGCCAACATCCTTATCACAGATAAAAAAATCTCCAATGTTCAGGATATTCTTCCTCTTCTCGAGCAGACAATGCATGCCGGCGGCAAGCTTGTTATAATCGCCGAGGATGTTGAGGGCGAAGCTCTTTCAACCATCCTTGTCAATAAACTCCGCGGCGTATTCACCTGTGTCTGCGTCAAAGCTCCCGGCTTCGGCGACAGAAGAAAAGAGATGCTTCAGGATATAGCCGCTCTTACAGGCGGTGAAGTTATCACGGCAGACCTCGGCCTCGAGCTCAAGGATACTCAGATGTCACAGCTCGGCAGAGCCCGTCAGGTTAAAATCAGCAAAGAGAATACAATCATCGTTGACGGCGCGGGCGCAAAGAAAGATATCGCCGCGAGAGTCAATATGATTAAAACCCAGCTTGAAAACACTACAAGCGAATTTGATAAGGAAAAACTTCAGGAGCGTCTTGCAAAGCTCGCAGGCGGCGTTGCCCTTATCAAGGTCGGCGCGGCTACCGAGGTTGAGATGAAAGAGAAGAAGCTCCGTATAGAGGATGCTCTCGCGGCAACAAAGGCCGCTGTTGAAGAGGGCTGTGTCGCAGGCGGCGGCGTTGCTCTGCTCAACACATCCAAGGCAGTCAAGGCGCTCGGCGACAAGACCGAGGATGCCGATGAAAAGACAGGTATCAATATCGTTCTCAAGGCGATTGAGGAGCCCATCCGTCAGATAGCCGAGAACGCGGGCCTTGAAGGCAGCGTTATCGTAAACGCCATCTATTCGGCAAAGAAGGTTGGCTACGGCTATGACTTTGCGAATGACAAATATACCGATATGGCGAGAGCCGGTATTCTCGACCCCACCAAGGTTACCAGAAGCGCTATCCAGAACGCGGCTTCCGTTGCGGCAATGGTACTCACAACCGAGAGTCTTGTATCCGATATTCCCGATCCCAAGGCAGAGGCGGCCGCGGCTGCCGCAATGGCCCAGGGCGGCGGAATGTACTAATTCAGATTTCAGATTGTAGATTTTAGACTGCAGATAATTAAAAAGGCTGACGCAATCAGATTTGCGCCGGCCTTTTTTGTGTGGTTTTTTAGTTTTTTTAATTATGTTCCGTGCCGTATATCACTGAGTGATTACAGGCAGTTTATTGAAGAGGCTGCGGAAGAAAGCGACGATTTTTGCGAAGAAGCCGGTGTTGATGTTGACTGTTTCCACACCGCTTGCCGCTTCGGGATACTCTGTGCCGCCGGCAAAATACTTTGCCTGAAGTTTGAAGCTGTTTTTGATTTCTTTCGCGGTGTAATCACTGCCTGAGCCAACGGGCTTATCGTCAACATACCAGCGGATTTCACCGCCGGGAAGTGCATTCTCGACGTCGGCGTGGAATGTGATTGTAGAGCGGTAGTCATATTTCTCGGTGGACTGGGTGAAATTGCGGATGACGACCGTGGGCTGCTGAGCCGTGTCTTTTTCAAACTTTGCGATCAAGGTCAGGCTTTCGGTCACGGTGAAGGAATAAATTGCTTTTGATGTGAATTTGGTGCCGTTATTGTACCAGCCGTCGAATTGCCAGCCGCTATTCGGCGTTGCAGTTATATCAGCGCCCTGTGTTTCGTAAAACGCGCCGCCGCCGGAGACTGTGCCGCCCTCTGCCGGGTCGGCGGAAAGGGTAACGGTATAGGGAGCGTCGCTGTCCTTTTCAAACTTTGCGGTCAGATCCACATCTTTATTTACGGTGAAGCTGAAGCTTGCTTTTGATGAAACTACGGAACTGCCATTATACCAGCCGATAAAATGATAACCGCTGTTTGGCGTTGCACTTAACATTGCCGTCTGCCCGTCTGAATACGCGCCGTCGCCGGAAACCGTGCCGCCCTCCGGCGGGTCGGCAGCCGCGTTAACGGCGAAGCCCATTGACAACTTGGAGAATTCAGCGGTATAGGTCACGTTTTCTTTAACTTTAAAAGAGAAGCTTTTATTTGACCATACTTTGGTGCCGTCCTTGTACCAGCCGGAGAATAGGTAGCCGCTGTTCGGCGTTGCGTTTAGAGTTGCGGTTTCCCCGTCGGAATAGGTTCCGCCGCCTGAGACTGTGCCGCCCTCTGCCGGGTCGGCAGAAACGGTGACGATGTGGCTCATTGTCAACTTGGAATATTTCGCGGTATAGGTCACATCTTCGGTCACGGTGAAGGAGAAGCTTTTATTTGAGCAAACCTTGCTGCCGTCTTTGTACCAGCCGGAGAATATATATCCGCTGTTAGCCGTTGCGGTTAATGTTGCGGTCTGACCATCGGTATATTTGCCGCCGCCGGTGACTGTGCCGCCCGCCGTCGGGTTGGCAGTTGCGGTCACTGTGTAATCTTCGAGTTGAGAGGTGTCAGAGGTAAGATCGGATAAACAGCAAACGGGACGAACGCCGCCGAGGTTGAACACACCGCTATAGATGACATAGCCATCGTCACCGACGCCGTCGGCGCAACCACTGTTATCGTCAGGAGAGCGAAGCCACCAAGAGGCAAAACCATTGATAGGTTCATAGTTGTCGTCTATATTCACATATAATAGTCCCTGGCATTTTGCGTAGTCGGTACCTTTTGCCTTCCTTGCATCGCTGTTGGTCAAGTTGAAGCTAGTGGTTAAAACTTCGATGGCGGAAAGCAAAAAGATCGGATCGTTTGTTGATACCGCACTGTATTGAGAATACTCGTCAGAATGTGCATCGTTGTCGATTGTTGTGGACTTGATTTTGTTTTTCTGTGCCGTATTGAAGGCTGTGTTATAAAAATCGTTGTTCAGCCATGTGCGTATGCTGGACTCGGCATAGTTGTTCGCATAGGTCGTAGAGGAACCGATATAGTAGTAACTGGAGGCGCTTTCTCTTACAACGTTCTGAAATGCCTGCGCATCAATGATTGTTTCGCACAAAACGAGACCGGCGGACGGATTAAGTACGCGCCACTCTATCGGTTCGTATTTGAAATAATAAGTCGTGTTTGGGGAATAGCCGTTATCGTCTTGTCGGGAATTGCCCGCAGCGGAGGTTTTACTTGTGTTACTCGGTCTGTACTTTGTAAACTTTACAGCGCGGTATTTGACGCCGTTCAAAGAGAAATCGGCATATTTCATGAAATCGCTTGACGCCATATCGCCGTCATAGCTGCCGGTGCCGATATAATAGCTGTAGCTCTTCCACGTCGCGGCGTTGGCGGCGTTTTTCAGCGCCGTCGTCTCGATGACCTTCGTCTGTGGATAGTTGCCGAAAAAGATTATATCACCTGCTTTGGCCGCGCCTGCAAATGAGCCGAGACAGGCAAGTCCCGTCAGCGTGAGCAGGATTGAAAGCAGTATGCAAAGAGTTCTTTTCATG
>CADBOL010000172.1 GCA_902796295.1 Oscillospiraceae bacterium | reverse complement strand
TTAATTCATCGGAAATCTTTTTGAATTCCTCATTGACCTTTTCTTCGGGTACATATTTGAATCTGCCGATTGACTCTCTGACGGGCAGGGCAACTATGTCATTTATCTTTGCTCCGTTATTAAGAGCCTCGTTTGATTCGTCATAATAGTCGATAACGAGTTTCATCATACAATACTGTTTATTGAGCGATGAATAGGTATCAACCTCGTGGAAGGCAAGCTGATGAAGGAAGTCCTCGCGGATTGATCTTGCCGCTTCCATCTTTAATCTGTCCGCCGGTGAAAGAGCGTCCATACCGACGAGCTTGACTATTTCATCAAGCGACGCTTCGTCGGAGAGCAGCGCCATAAGTCTGCCTCTGAGCTCAGTCCACCCGGGATTTACATTTTCGTTGAACCATTTGCCGAGAGAATCGGCATAGTTTGAGTAGCTTGTAAGCCAGTTGATTGCGGGGAAGTGACGCTTATAGGCGAGAGCCGAGTCAAGCCCCCAGAAAACCTTGACAATACGGAGAGTCGCCTGTGAAACCGGCTCGGAAATATCGCCGCCCGGAGGCGAAACAGCGCCGATAACGGAGAGTGCGCCCTCGCGTTTGTCGGAGCCGAGTGAAATTACGCGGCCGGCTCTCTCATAGAACTGGGCAAGACGGCTGCCGAGGTAAGCGGGATAACCCTCTTCGCCGGGCATCTCTTCAAGTCTGCCGGACATCTCGCGCAGAGCCTCGGCCCATCTTGATGTGGAATCGGCCATCAGAGCTACGGAATAGCCCATATCCCTGAAATACTCGGCTATTGTGATTCCGGTATATATTGATGCCTCACGCGCGGCAACCGGCATATCGGAAGTATTAGCGATAAGCACGGTACGCTCCATAAGGGATTTGCCCGTGTGAGGGTCTATAAGCTCGGGGAATTCATTGAGAACGTCTGTCATCTCATTGCCGCGCTCGCCGCAGCCGATATAGACGACTATATCAGCCTCAGCCCATTTCGCAAGCTGATGCTGTGTAACGGTCTTGCCGCTGCCGAAGGGGCCGGGAATGGCTGCCACACCGCCCTTTGCAATCGGGAAAAGAGCGTCAACGACTCTCTGGCCGGTGACAAGCGGGATGTCGGGCGAAATCTTGGCGGCATAGGGTCTGCCCTTTCTGACAGGCCATTTCTGCATGAGGGTAAGAGTATAGTCCTCTCCCTTATCCGTTTTGATTTCTCCGATTTTATCGGTTATGGTGTAATCGCCCTCGGCGAGCGATGATACGGTACCCGATACAGCCGGCGGCACCATTATCTTATGGAGCACAACATCGGTCTCTTTAACCGTACCGAGGATGTCTCCGCCCGTCACTTTATCTCCCGCGCTGACACAGGGAACAAAATGCCAGGACTTTTCACGGTCAAGCGCCGGAACTTCGATACCTCTTGTGAGGTTGTTGCCGGCAAGCTCCCTGATTTTTTCAAGAGGACGCTGAATTCCGTCAAAGATACCCTGAATAAGGCCGGGCCCGAGCTCAACGCTCAGCGGCTCGCCGGTGGTATCAACTGGCTCACCCGTCTTTATGCCGGAGGTCTCCTCATATACCTGTATGGATGCTCTGTCACCGCGCATTTCTATAATTTCTCCGATAAGCCTCGCATCGGAAACACGCACGACGTCAAACATATTTGCATCTCTCATTCCGGACGCCACAACGAGCGGTCCGGCAATTTTGGTTATAACACCGGTACTCATATTAAATCATACCTTTCTGTCACGAAATAATATCACTGCCTACCGCCTTCTCGACAAACTTGCTGACATTGTCGAGACCCAGACCCGTATTGCCTCTGACACCGGGGATGGGTATTACTGCGGGTAAGCTCTGTGAGGCGAAACGCTCAAGCTCGGCCGACATCATCGAGGCAAGCTGCTCGGTAATATAGACCACTCCGTATTCCGCCTCCGCAAGTCTGCGGAGTATCCTTATCCCCTCAGTCGCGTCATTTGCGGGGAAAATACTCACTCCGAGAGAGGCAAATCCGTAAATGCTGTCTTTATCGCCCATAGCCGCGATTTTATACATAGATTTCCCTCATCCTCTCTGAAATTATATCTTTCGGAACTCCGCTGAGCTTTGCCGAAAGGATAATCCTGACATTCCTTATTTCGGCGGATTTGCCGTAATAGTAGGCAACCACAGCATCGGCTCCGTAAATCTCGTGTTTATAATTCTTCGCTTTTTCGGTAATAAGATTGTCACAGCGCATTTCCAGCAGTGTGAAATCCGCATCCGCATATTCCGAAAGCTCCGGAAGCCCGGATCCTTCTATGAACTCCGCAAGCCCTTTGCCCTCAAAGGCACAGTCCGTCAGTGTCTGAGGATCAAGCGCGCCGCATCCGCTCAGGGCAGCGAGGCAGAATTCCCTGCTCTTGCCCGTTGAAACGGAGCGCCTTGCAATCTTGATATCGGAGACCGCCGCCGTGAGAGTGTTTATCTCATTGAGCAGAGCGCTCTCCGCCATAGCCGCGAAGCGGAATTTTGTATTGACACAGGCCCTGTCTATGATAATCTCGGTGAGCTGACCGCTCTGATTATCGGTGTAGGCGTGATACGCTTCGTCTGCACAGCCGGAAAGATAATCCGGAAGAGAGGAAAAATCTCCGTCTCTGATCGCCTCGATAATGAGCGAAGGCTCGCAGACATAGGGGCAGGTTATATATTTTTCGGGATCATAATCCGAAAAGAACGCCTTCAGAACCGATTTGAGATTGGCAAAATCATTGCCGACCGCAAGGGCATTGAACACCTTGATATCGGGTACGCTCTCCGCTATGAAATCGCGCGTCTTTTTCATTTCAAGCTCGCATATATCATATACGGAGCCGCCCGCGGCATCGGGCCAGCCTTTGTCGCTCAGAATTCTCAGGGCGGCATCATAGCTGTCTGACGAAATCAGAAGATCAAGGTCGGATTTTGAGAGCATTTTCTGCTCATTGGCCCTGATTCTCGCAACAGCGTAGGTGTATTCGGTTTCACGCATAGTCGTTCACCGCCCGTCAAAAAATAATCTTACTGATTTTTTCTTTATAGATATCGGAATTCTCTTCAATAACAGCCTCAAACGAACAGTCAATTCCTATATTTCCGTAGTCAAGGAACACTCCGCTGCCGATATCCGAAGGCTCAGATGAAAATGTGCACTGAGCACCCTTTTCAGCGAGCGCCGCAGTAAGCTTTTCGGGAAAGCCGGAAGGCATACGGGCGGCATCCGCGGAATTCAGCGAAGCGGTGCATTTTCCGGGCATGCAGTTTCTCTCTGCGAGGGAGAGTACGGCACCGAAATACTCTTCGGCGGGAAGCGCTCTGAGAGCTTCAAGAAGCTTATCGAGAGTTTCACCGACCGCCTCAACCTTGGCTTTGAGAATTGTCTGCCTCTCGGACTGCACGGCAACCGATTTTGCCATGGAAATAATACTCTCGCCCTCAGAAGCGGCCTTTTTCTCGATCTCCGCCGAGATTTCCCTGCCTTTTTCCTCAGCCTCGGAAGCTATCTTTTCGCACTGCTTCCGGGCATCGGCGAGAATACCGCTGCAGATATTTTCGCAATCGCCTGTTATTTTTTCTATTATCTTATCCAATCCGCTCATATCCGGCCTCACGCATTAATACTTGCCGTGATATTGAACATAGCGAGAATCGAGATAAGAAGAGCAAGAACGGCGTAGGTCTCAACCATGGCCGCGAAGATTATGGCTTTACCGCTCTCTTCGGGTCTCTTTGCAACTATTGAAACGCCCGCAACCGCCGCGTTTGCCTGATGAAGCGCAGATACCAGACCGCAGACTGCCATGGGAAGGCATGCGGCAAAATACAATAAGCCCTGGGCAGCCGTAAGCTGAAGGGGACTTCCGCCCATGACACCTATCTGTGTTAAAAGAAGGAATGCGATAAGGAAACCGTAAAGGCCCTGAGTACCGGGAAGAATTTCAAGAATAAGAACCTTACCGAATTTTGAAGGATCCTCTGTAACAACTCCCGCTGCAGCGCGGCCCACTCTGCCGACACCTATTGCCGAACCTACGCCGCCGCCTACCGCTGCAAGAACTCCGCCTAAAATTGCTAACATAATACCGAATGACATAATTTAGTCCTCCTTGACCTGATAATATTTAGTGTTTATCTTCAATGGGGTAAAGGATCTTCCTCCGCCCTCATAAAATTTGGAAAAGAACTCGACATACTGAAGTCGGTTTGTATGTACATAAGTACCTATAAGATTTATCGCCATATTCACCGTGTGGCCGAATATGAAAACGAAGAAAAGCAAAACCGCTTTTACAATCTTGTTGCCCGGGATGCATCCGAGGGTGTTTACAACCGTCGCTATAACACCGGTGCAAAGCCCGAGAGCAAGCAAGCGCGAATATGAAAGGATATCGCTCAGCCAGCCGGATGCCGCGTTATAAAGGCCGTACAGTCCGATACCGAGCTTCCCGACAATATTCTTTGATTCCCTGCCCGCCGTGAGGATAATACCCGCAGCCCCCGCAATGGCGAGGTATTTGCCGATTGTGACAAGCACCGGGGGGGCGCTGACGCCGAGTATGCCCGCGCCTATGGGCACTATACCGGTAATCAGCAGGAAAACCGGAATGCAGTCGCATATCGCTCCTACCCTGTTGCCGAGCTTCCACATCTTGACAAAAGCGCAGCCAAGACCGAAAAACAGGTGTATAATACCGAACAGGAACGAATAGCAGAGAAGCTTCATCGGTTCTTTGACAGGCTCAAACCAGAGCGCAATCGAACCGGGCTCGGCCCAGGGCAAAGGCAGCGTAACGGTCTTGCCGAAAAACTCGCTCGCGACCCTCGGGATGATGTCGCCGAACCAGCTCCCGAAAAGAGCGCCCCAGAAAACCGTTGAGATACCGCACCAGAAATACATATCAACTGTTTTCTTCAGTTTACCCGTGACCTTGAATTTAAACTTCGCTATACCGCAGCCGATTGCCATCAGCAGGCCGTAGCCCGCATCGGAGAGCATAAGCCCGAAAAAGATATAATAGAATATGCTCATCACCGGATTCGGGTCAATGTCTTCCCTGCCCGGCATCGCATACATCTCTGTAATCGGCTCGACAGCCGCCGCGAACGGCCTGTTTCTGAGAAGCACGGGGACATCGTCCGGATTATCCGGCTCCGTAACCTGAACCGCGGCCGTGAATTTTTCTTCAATCTCACCTGCGATTTCTTCCGCCTTCTGTGCCGGAACATATCCGCCGAAAGCTATGAAAGTGTCGCCGGCCGAAGTCTTCTGAAGAGCGGAGTATTTATCCTTTCTGACCGTAAACCAGTCATAGGCAAATTTTATATTGTCTCTCTGGGATGCAAGACCGGTTATCACGGCAATATCGTCTTTGATCTGAGACTCGGCATTCTCTATCTCGTGATTCATGCGCTCATATCTGACACGCGGCGGGTGCTTGGTCGGGTCCGAGACATAGGCAAAACCGAGCGAGCGCAGCCCTGTGAGCACGGCATCATAAGCTTCATTGAGTGCGAGCACGAAAATACAGCTCTTGTCTGCGCTGTGAGATACAACCTCGCAGTCGTATCTCTCTTCACCGTCAAGGTAAGCCGCCAGAGCTATCTTGAGACTCTCGGCTGTATAGTCGCCGGGAAGGGTACCCACAATCGCCTTGCAGCTTTCGGTCCCCCTGAACTGCATGGGAACATCAAGAGGCACCCATGGCTTCACGGCATCGGCGGCAGCCCTGCAGCGTGAGATATACGCTTTATTTTCAACAATTGATTTTTCGGCATTGCAGATTTTCAGACACACTCCGAGATACTCGTCGGCCATATCCGATCTCTCGAGATACTCTTTTTCGCCGATTTCGGGCAATCCCTTAAGGGAATCAAGCAGGCCCGATTTTGCCGGGGCGTACTTGTCTGCGATTTTGAGAGCCGTGGCCGCTGTTTCGCGGTATTTATCAATCCTTGTGACCATCTGGGATGTATCAAAGCAGCTGATTCCCTCAATTTCTTCAAGCTGCCGTATTTCAACAACGGACTTTAACTGAAGATAATCAAAAAGGTCTTTGGCTCTCTCTGTCGGAGCGGCAATTTCGATGCTTTTCATACTGATTTTTGCCAAAAAATCACCACCTTCCGTATGAAATTATATTTAACCGGAGATTATTTCCTTAACAAGGGCGCTGACCGCCTCATCGCTTTTTAAAAGTGCGTTTTTCTTTATTTCCGAGGCTTTTGCGGCATTTGCCGCGGCGGCCTCTTCTTTGATTTTTTCGCCTTTTTCAAAAGCGGCATTTTTTATTTCTTCGGCTTTTTTCAGAGCTTCCTGCCTGACTTTTTCCGCACACGCGGCAGCTTCTTCTTTTGCCTTGCCGATAAGCTCATCAGCCTGCGCCTGCGCCAGTTTCATTTTTTCTTCGGCGCTTTTTTCTGCGGAAATAACCGAATTGATCATTTCTGATGCCATAGAATACCTCCTCGGACACATTTGTTCTATTATATTATTATTTATAGATTTTTTCAATACAAATTTTACCTTTTCATAAAGTTTTTTATTGCCAAAAAGGTTTGTATGTTGTAAAATAATTCACGCAGATATGACCGGCTGTTTTTTTGAAATATTCTCCGGGGAGCTGCCGGTTTTTTCATTATTATTCCGGATTTAGAGGTGATTGCAGTGGAATTATTCAAAACCGATCTCGCCCAGCTTATCAGGGAAAACGATTTTGAGGGCATCAAAGCTCTCATAATATCCAAGATTCCGCTGATTACGGGAGTTCTTATCATAATAGCAATCGGTATAGTAATAGGAAATCTTATCGGAAAGCTTGTTGTCAAAGGGCTGCAGCTCAAAGGGGTTGACCCGTCGATACACGGCTTCATAAAAACTATAGTAAAATTCACCGTTGAGATTGTTTTTATCCTTTCCGCGCTCTCCACTCTCGGCATTGACGTAAATTCCTTTATCGCCGCGATAGCCGCAGGCGGTCTGACCGCCGGGCTCGGTCTTCAGCACAGCGTGAGTCAGTTTGCGAGCGGGCTTCAGATTCTCATAAATCACCCTTTCAGAAGCGGAGATTTCATTGACTTAGGGTCTGTCAGCGGCACCGTGAAGGAAATCAAGATAATGTACACCGTGCTCATAACTCTCGATAACCGCAGGGTGATTGTGCCGAATTCCAATATCACAAACAGCAACATCATCAATTTCAACGCCGAGGAAAACAGAAGAATTGATCTGCATTATTCAATCTCCTATTCGGAGGATATCGATAAAGCGAGGCAGGCGATAACCGCCGCCGCCGACAGATGCAAGAAGGTGCTTGACAATCCCGCGCCGCGCATAGAGGTAAACAGCCACGCCGAAAGCTGCATAGAGCTGATAACCCTTGTATGGTGCAGAAGCGCCGATTTCTGGGATGCGTACTTCTCGATGCAGGAAAATGTCAAGAAAGAATTTGACTCACGCGGAATCACAATCCCCTTCAATCAGCTTGACGTTCACCTTGACAAGTAAAAATGCTTTTATCCAAAATATACAAAATATACAAAAAATTCCGTGATTATTTTTTCACGGAATTTTTGATTTTTCTCTTTAAATACTGACGAATATACTATATAATGTGTTTGTAACGTGAAAGCAAGTCAGTTTTACACTATATGGAGGTACCGGTATGGCAGATCCGCAATTCGTCAACGAGCCCATAGGCAAGCTCGGAATCATCCCCCTCAAAGGCTGCGAGGAAATGGCAAAAAAGATAGACTACTATCTCACCAGTTCCAGAAAGGACAGGCCCAACGACCACTTCGCGGGTTACAACAGAGATTCGTATCTTATTCACTGCGATTTTGTAAGATTCGGCTCGGGTGAGGGCAAGTGCGTCATCAAGGATTCGGTCAGAGGCTATGATATCGTCATTCTCATCGACCCCTTCAACTACGGAGTTACATACAGAATGTACGGTTTCGACCAGCATTACTCCCCCGACGATCACTATGCAGATCTCAAGAGGGCGCTCAGCGCGATTGAGGGCAAGGCGAAGAGAATCAGCGTAATAATGCCGATGCTCTATGAAGGCAGACAGCATAAGCGCTCACGCAGAGAATCACTCGACTGCGCGGATATGCTCAGAGAGCTCTGCTATAACTACGGAGTTGAGAATGTTATTACATTTGACGCTCATGACCCGAGAGTACAGAACGCCATCCCCGAAAAGGGATTTGAGAGCATTCAGCCGGCGTATCAGTTCATAAAGGCGCTGTGCGCAAACGTTGACGATTTGAAGATAGATAACGATCATATGATGATAGTCTCCCCAGATGAGGGCGGTATGAACCGCTGTATCTACCTCGCGACCGTGCTCGGCCTTGAGCTCGGAGCATTCTATAAGCTCAGGGATTACTCAAGAATCGTTGACGGAGCCAATCCGATAATCAAGCACGAATTCCTCGGAGACAGCATCGGCGGAAAAGATGTCATCGTTATCGACGATATGATTTCTTCCGGCGGCTCGATGATTGAGGTTGCCGAAAAGCTGAAATCCATCGGAGCAAAGAGAATATATATTTATTCTTCATTCGGTCTTTTCTGCAACGGATTTGAAAAATTCGACAAGGCATACAGCGAAGGTCTTTTTGACAAGGTATTCACAACCAATCTGATTTACAATCCTCCCGAGCTGCTCGAAAAGCCCTGGTATGTAAGTGTCAATATGTCAAAATACTGCGCTTATATTATAGACACTCTCAATCATGATGAATCGCTAAGCAGCCTTCTTGACCCCGAAGACAGGATTAACGCGAAGCTGCGCGAATACAATGAAAAAAAGGCCAAATAACAAAAAACTGTTGACATAATCCTGATAAAGTGGTAGAGTTACAAAAAACGAAGGAGGTTCCCGTTATGTCAGATAAACTCAATACCCGTATAAACGGGAACACAAATTCATACTTTTACGCTTACGTTCGTTTTTATGCGGGCTTTTATTTCCATACCCAATAATTTAAAAACCACCTACGTAAGCAGATATTATCAAAGCCATGGAGCGGTTCTGTTTCGTACGGAGCCGCTTATTTTTATGGAGGGCAGAGAAAATGAATAATGACCTTGAAAAAGCGAGAGAGGAAATACGCCGGGCGGATGCCGAAATAATAAAAAACTTCGAAATCAGAATGAAGGCTGCCGGAGCAGTCGCCGCGTATAAAAAAGAATACGGGCTTCCGATTGAGGATAAAGAGCAGGAAAAAAAGGTGACCGGAAGAATTGCCTCCCTGACGGAAAACGAGGAGCTCAGAAGCTACAGCGCATCTCTCGCTGAGTGTCTGATGACATTGAGCAAGAAATACCAGTCACGGCTTAATGAGGGCTTTAGGGTTGCCTATAACGGAGAGAAAGGCGCTTTCGCCTACATCGCGGCAAAGAAAGTCTTTCCGGAAGGAAATCCCGTTTCTTACGGTTCATTTGAAGAGGCATACAGATCCGTTGAAAACTCTGAGAGCGACATTGCCATTCTCCCCATAGAAAACAGCTATTCGGGAGAGGTCGGAAAAGTGATAGACCTGATGTATTCCGGCTCTCTCTATGTCAGCGGAGTATATTCTCTGCCCGTAACACAGAATCTTCTCGGGGTTCCGGGCACGACAATTGAAAGCATAAGCTCGGTTGTCAGCCATCCTCAGGCTCTCAAGCAATGTGATAATTTCATACAATCCCACTGCTGGAATACCGCGGCTGCCGAAAGCACGGCTCAGGCCGCAAAACTGATTTCTGCAAAAAATGATATCCACCTTGCATCAATAGGCAGCGCGGAATGCGCCGAGCAATTCGGCCTTGAAATTATAAGGCACGATATAAGCGAGAGCCATGAAAACACAACTAAATTCGCCGTCTTTACCAAAAATCAGGTTCCCGTATCCGGGGACGGTGGCAAATTTATACTGATATTCACGGTTGACGACAAGGCCGGCGCGCTTGTAAAAGCGCTGAATGTCATAGGCAGATACGGCTTCAATATGCAGGCCCTGCGCTCACGCCCCGTCAGAGAAAAAGCCTGGCAGTATTACTTCTACACGGAGATTGAGGGCGATGAAACCTCGGACGAGGGAAAGAAGATGCTTGAGGAGCTCGCAAGTCAATGCGACACAATCAAAATAGCCGGCCATTACAGCGAAAGCGGTGTAATCTATGATAATTAAAGCGAATTCATACGACATAGTGCTTGAAAGAGGCATATTGAAAAAAGCGGGTGAATACCTGAATCTTAAGCGCAGAACCGCCGTCGTCACAGACAGCGGAGTGCCTTCGGAGTATGCGCAGAGCATCCTCTCACAATGCCCCGAGGGGTCATTCATCTTCACGGCCGAGCAGGGCGAAAAGAGCAAGAGTTTTGACACCCTTCAGCAGCTTCTCGCGCAGATGCTCTCTCACGGTTTCACGAGAAAAAGCTGTGTGGTCGCTGTCGGAGGCGGAGTACCCGGAGATCTCGCCGGATTTGCCGCTTCAATATATATGAGAGGTATTGATTTTTATAATATTCCCACCACGGTCCTCTCTCAGGTGGATTCCTCCGTCGGCGGAAAAACCGCGGTGAATTTTGAAGGTATAAAAAACGTTATCGGAACTTTCAATCAGCCAAAAAAAGTACTCATAGACAGCGATGTGCTCTCTACCCTGCCCCAAAGACAGATAAACAGCGGACTCGCCGAGGCGGTCAAGGAAGGCCTCACCGGAGACAGAGATCTTTTTGAAATATTTGAGAGTGAAAACCCCTGTGAGAAAATCGATGAAATAATCGA
>CADBOL010000171.1 GCA_902796295.1 Oscillospiraceae bacterium | reverse complement strand
ATGCACGATCTGCTCGGCGGTGCCTGCACCTATCATTATCAGATAGCCGATGCATCGGGAAAAACCGCGATTATCGAATATGTCAACGGTGAGGCAACCGTGCTCAGGCCCGGTAAATCGGGCACTCTTATAGCCGCGAATTTCTGGCTTTCCGGCGGAGTTGACGATCCTGACGGACTTGGCCGTGACAGATTTGACACTGTCAGAAGAATGCTGAAAAACAAGAAATACAGGGTAAACGAAAAAGAGGCAATGAATATCCTGAATGCGGTTCATCTTGAAGATTCCGATATGAACGGATACATCTGCTCAACTCTCTGGAGTGTTGTATATAACAACACAGACAAAACCTTTGACCTCTGCCCGATGTCCGACTACAGCAGGCAGTACAGGTTTTCTCTCAAAACCCCGCTTAAATATACATATTAGTAGAATTACTGAGATACATAAAGACCTTGCCGTACAGCAAGGTCTTTTCTTCCGTAAAAATCAGGTTTTTCTGTATACCATAAAAAAGGAATCGGCTGACAGGAATTAAAGCAATCCCTGTCAGCCGATATAATATTATAATTCGGAACATAGCGACCATTAACTGCTCACTGCTAACTGCTCCCTGCTAACTTGCGGCGCGGATGTATCCGGTCTCACCTGTCGGCTCGGTCGGCGCTTCTGCCTACGGCAGAGGTGTCCACCGGACACCCGCGCCCCTACTGTCTGTTTGTTTTTCGCTTAAATGCTAAGCCCCTTCTTTGTGCCTTATTTATATTTTCCGAAGAGGACTCCGAACCAAATTTTAAGTGCATCAAAGAAACCGGCTTTTACGATTGTGATATCCTGCTGATATTTACAGCCGCCGACCTTGACCTCGACCTGAACGGTCTGGTCCTTGTTGCCTTCGACCTTGGGCTCATCCCATTTTATATACTGTTTGCCGAAAAGCTCAAGATCGATATAGTAACCGCCGGCGTCCTTCTGAACGGGATAATCGGTTTTGATGTCATTTTTCAGAGCATAGACATAATCCTTGAATTTAACCCTGTAAACAACGCCGTCAAACTTCAGATACGGAATAAAATAATATTTGAATATGTTTCCTTTGAATGTGCCGTCTTCCGTGCCGTAGTTATAGGTGAATGCGCCCTCGGGCTTTGAAATCACCTGAACTGATTTTATGGGGTTCGGCTGAGCTTTGAATGTTACATAATCCACCGTATCCTTATTTATACTGAAAAGAGCTTTGAAGATATCGCTGGATGCATATTTTGATGTGTATGTAATTATATTGCCTGTATAGACTGCAACGGGATTGAGAATCTGCTTTACGTCGCCGTCTTTGAATTCAAGTATGGTCGTACCGCCGGAATCTCTGAAAACAAAGTCTGCGCCCGTAAAATCGAAGCGTGCCTTGCTGATGTCTTTAAGCTCATCAAGCGTGAAATCAATATCTTCCACATAAACCCTGTCTGCCGAGGGCTGGCTGATAAAGCCGCAGGTAGTCTTGTCAATATTGAAGAAATAAAGATCGAAAGCGCAGGCTTTTCCGCTTTTTGAGGAAATGTTTATTGTGTAGGTTGATGAAAGCAGACCGAAGAGGCCGAACTCATAGGAATCGAGGATATTGCCGTCGTTACCTGTTTTAAGCTCTTTTGACTGGCCGCTTTTGTCTGAAATAACGATTTTGGGATCAGCGCTGCCGATGGTTATGATCCCGTATTTTCCCTTGCCGGAAAAAGTGCATTTGAAGATATCGCCTGCCTGAAGGTCAAAGTGATTGACTTTATTCTCAAGGATTTCGGCTTCATAAGTATTTGCGTAAGCAAAAACTGATGCCGAGCCGAGAATAAGAATTACCGCGATAATAAGACTTAATATTTTTCTTGTTTTCATTTTGTCTTCCTCCTTAATAAGTTTATTATACACCTGAAACAGGGTTTTGTTAACAGTTTTTTTGCAAATTGTATTGTACGGAAACATCAATCCCGGCAGATGATTATTCTTGATTTAAATCAGCACATTCTTCCGTTTCTTCGCTGTCATTTTCTTCGGTTGATGAAGAAAACAATTCATCCACGATTTCTTTTGCCTTTTCAAGGTGAGCATAAAAAACATAAAACCTGACAGTTTCAAACAAAGGGCCCGCTCTCAGAGCCATCCCCGCACCCATAGTGCTCTTCTGAGTGAACGGAATGTTTTTCTGCTTCAGAACATCGGCAAGCATGCCGCTCCATATTTGCTCTTTTTCGGTAAGAAAGCACAAATCGTCCGGCTCTGTATCGCGCACGCTTTTTCTTTTGCAGACGGGGCATCGCTCTGTATCAAAAGATAAACAGCATTTACTGCAATATTTCGCCACGGCTTTCTCTCCTTCCGTTTTCAGTCTAATTCCGGTATTTTATTGCAATTACCATATATACGGAATAACTTTGTATTTAACTCTTGTTTTGTATTCCCGGTATCCTTCAAGTCCTTCTTCGAGCACCTTTTCTTCGTTTTTCATGCGTTTTGCGATAATGGGAATATACAAAAGAAGGATTGCAAAAGAAAGGGGCGAACCGAGAATAATACCCATTGAAAGAAACAGAAACAGCGTAGCCGAATACATCGGGTGGCGGACTATTCCGTAAAGCCCCGTATCGATTACCTTCTGGTTTTCCTGCACCTCAACAGTTCTTGAAAGATAGGTGTTTTCCCTGAGCACCTCGGCATACATAATATAAGCCAGCATAAATATTACGGCGCCGGCAATCACCGCCCACCGGGGCAAAACCAACCATTTGAAGCGGAAATTCAGCCCTGCGATAACAAACGCCGCGAAAAACATAATTCCGCTGAACGCTACAACCGCTTTCTGCTCTTTTTCCTCTTCTTTTGCATTGAGGCGCTTTTCCAGAAGCCCGGGATTTTTAAACATCAATATAAGACCCGCGATAAACATCGGAATAAACAGGACCGATATCAGCAGCCAGGCTTCAGGATATCTGATGGTTCCGGCAGGCACAAAAAGAAGCGCGGCAAATAATAACAGGCCGCATAAGAATTTACCGACTGCCTGTATAAACAGTTTTTTCGACATGATTTTACCTCGTCAAGCTGGAATTTATTTAAGCCTTCTCCTTGAGGAGAAGGTGGCGGCGCAGACGCCGGATGAGGTGTTAATCTCAATTTATTCCACCTCATCAGTCATCTTCGATGACAGCTGTCTCGCCTGTCGGTTCGGTCGGCGCTTTCGCTT
>CADBOL010000170.1 GCA_902796295.1 Oscillospiraceae bacterium | reverse complement strand
CTTATACATAAACAGATTCCTCCGTTTCAGATTACATATCAATATTGTATTCTCTGACAAATGCGTTGACAAAAAGGGGACCCATATCAAGAGCTGATATAACGGGTTTTCCGTCTTTGATTGAAACGGTCATTCCCTCACCCTCACTGCCGTAAGTCAGGTTGCGGTCAAATATTTTTGTAATAATACCCGTATCTGTATCAAGAGAATAAATCGCCTGAGTTTCATCGTTAGTCGAAAGAAGGAGCTTCCCGTTATAAAACTCTGCGCCCTGGATCATTGATGCTTCACCGTTTATACGGATTTCTCCGGCTTTGCGCATAGCGTCATTAATATCGTAATAATAGATTTTTTCGGGTGTGCGGTTATTTTCCGCGACATATAAGAAACCCGTATCGGGATTCACGGCAACCCACGGAACGCCTTTTTTAACAAACAGATTTCCCTCATCATCCTTATCATCAAGCAGATGATATTCAATCATTTCAAGAGTCTGAGCATCGAATACGCCTATTAAAGGATGCTCAAATATTTTGCTGTCTTCCATTCCGGCGTAAATCCTGCCGTTATAATAGCTTATACCGCCGATGTGCGCCGTGTTAAATTCGTTTCGCAGACTGTCCGGTATGGCGGAATAATTTGCGTTAATCAGAGTCTTTTTGTCTTCCCGGGTTTTAATCAAAGTGTTTTTAGACGAAAAATAAAAGCATTCACAGTCGGTTGTAATACCCTGAGAATAAAACCACGCCCCGATTCCGGCAATGTTAATCCTTGATGAATCTGTGCGCGCAGTAGCCGATATAGCGTCAACCCCGTATGTGAGCGCGCTCAGAGGAATAAAAAATACAGCCAATATGACGGATATTGCATTACTGAGAGCGGAAACGAAAGATGTCATATCAATCCTTCTTTGTAACGGAAAATATCCAAAATATTATAACAATAATAATTTTTAAAATCAAGTATTTTATATTTATTTCTGTGAATCACATTTCGCATAATATTTTTTACGGAAATTCTGCACTTTTGTATTTTAAAATCTCTTTTCCGCGTAATTGCTTGACACTTTGTTTCCGCGATACTATAATTCCTGATGAAAGGATGTGTAATTATGAAAAGAATCATATCTCTTTTCTCTGCGGCTGTTTTGCTGTTTTCACTCGGTTTCAGTTCTTATTCCGCGGAGAACAGACAGACTCTTTCGTTCAAAAACGGAAAGTTCAGAATTCTTGTTCTCTCCGATACTCAGGATGATCATCATCCGGCCCCCGACATGCTTAACTTTGTAAAAAAATCAATCGAGGAAGCTAAGCCCGATCTGATAGTATTCACCGGCGATCTTGTTGAAGATTCGAGAGCGGGTGGCTTTGTTGATGACGAACCGTTCAGTGAAGGAGTTGTTGTAAACGGCCCCGGCGGTGAACTCGATAAAGAAAAAACTTTTGAGAATGTCAAAACTGCGATTAAGCCGGTTCTTGATCTGTTTCAGGCCTCCGGTGTTCCTTTTGCGCTTGTTCAGGGTAATAACGATTATAAAGTCGGAGTTACTAACGAAGAGTGGCTGGACTTGTATTCTGCATATTCCGGTTCGCTTGCATTCGACGAGAGCGATGATAAAGACGGCAGAATCGATTATCATCTTACCATTCACGGCTCCGACGGCAGCGGTAAATTCAATATCTGGTTAATGGATACGGGAAGGGGCGGAATCAATGACGATCAGGTAGACTGGTATAAGAAAAAATCATCGGAGATTACTTCCGGTAACGGCGGTAATCCTGTTCCGGCATTTCTGTTTCAGCATATCCAGGCGGCCGATATCGGCAATCTTTTTGAAGAATGCTCTCCGTTTGATGAGGGCGCAAGGGCCAAGGGCTTTAAGTTTTACCGTCTTGATCCGGCAAAGGCTTCGGGATATAATTTCTTCGCTTATCCTCCCTGCGAGCCAACTTATGAATTCAAAGCATGGAAGGAGCAGGGAGATATACTCGGCGCATATTTCGGACATCAGCATATCGAAGGATTTACAGGCAAGCACGACGGCATTGAGATGGGATTCACCTACGGCTGTGAAATGGAGAAACCGGGTCCTTACGGTTACCGTCTTATAACTCTTGATGAGAATGATATCGAGAATTACTCAAATGAGATTTTTGTCTACAAAGGCAGCGTAAAGACGGGCAACGACCGTTTTGAAAAGCAGATTGATACGCCTTACAGAGATGGGGCTCTCAGATACCTGTTTGCT
>CADBOL010000169.1 GCA_902796295.1 Oscillospiraceae bacterium | reverse complement strand
CTCAAGGCGCAGATATGTCATTGTTGCAAGGAAACCGAGATTATCGTCAATATGGCAGTAGTGAGCATCTCTTACCTTATGCCTGATTATATTCAGAGGATAATGATGCTTTGAAACGAACTCGTCGAATACTGCAGAATATCGGTCATCACCCGATATATGGCTGCAGACTTTCAGATAACCGAGCAGTTCGAGTGAATTGATTCCCCTCTCGCTGAACCATCTTTCATCGTGATTAAGCGCATCGGGATTCCAGCATGCCCAGGTTGTCGGAAGCCCGTCTCTGTCAATCAATCTGTAATTATTGTCTATGATGTGATCCATAACCGCACAGAGAGCTTCTTTGATTTTTTCTTTTTCATCATCATCTGCGCAAAGATCATAGTAAATACCAAGGCCGAAGAAATGGCCGGTGATTTCATCGCTCGAGGTCTCGCCCTTCCACTCACACTCACCATCGGGAGACGGAGCCCACTCATTATCGCCGTTGCCGTATCCTTTATCACCGGGATATCTCACCGCGCGCGCCGTAAATCCCGGTATTCCCGAAACTTTATTCAGAAACAGAAGAGCATTCATACCCCTGCGTGCCTTCTCCAGCGCATCCGCTTCGCCGGTTACCGCATATCTGAAAGATTCGGCAGCAACATAGCACGCGGTCCACAGGCCGTCATTGTCGCTGATATGTACTCTGCCGTCTTCAATATTATAACCTGTGCCCTCCCTGTTTGCCGTAAATCCTCTTCTGATATGGTATTTTTCCATAATATCTTCAAATACCGCCGCTTTTCCGGAAAGGGTTGTATACATGGACTTTATGACAGAGAGTCCCTCATCGGTTGCGGCATAGATTATTTCACCGGAATCGGAAACGGCAATATCATTGACTTTATTGTAGGGCAGCCATCTGTCGGCTGAGAAATACTTTGTCTTTCCCTTATCAAGATAAACTGCGCCGACATCTGTCGCAAAATATATTCCGCCGGCTTTATCAAATACGGTTTTATAAACAGGGTTTTTGGGCAGATATTTAATTTCCGAAGAATCAATCCATCTTGATGCCGTATCATAAATAACGCTGCCGCTGCGCGTACCGAGCCAGAGATAACCGTTTGAGTCAAAAGAAAGCGAACATATGTTTTTATCGGGCATTTTTGAATATGCAGGTATAATGTTTTTCCATTCGCGTCTTTTGCCGTGAATAAGACTCAGATAATCTTCAGTAGCGATATACATCTCTCTGTCTGAAACCGCAATGCAAATTCCCCTGCCTCCCTCAAGAGGGCGGTTAACCAGGTCATTAGAAAATGAAATATCGGTTAAAATAAATGAATACTCTGTAAGCACCCACATCAGATCGCGTTTAAACACAACATCAATGACCGGATAATCAAACGCTCTGACTTTGGTAATACTGTTTCCTTTAATACAGTAAACAGCATTATCCTGTGAAACAAATACAGAATCGCCGGCCTTTTCAATTGAGCCGATTTTCCCGGTCAGGATATCATCAAAAAGTCGTATAAATCTACCGCCGTCAAAAATGTATAATCCGCAGTCTGTTCCTGCAATAAGGGATGAATCTTCAGAGAGTGAAACGCAGTTAATCCTGCCGCTTTCAAGGCCTTTGTCAGCGCCGAAAAACTCCCTGCTTCTCATTATAAATTTATCGGATTTATATGTACCGGCTTTAATCATACTGATTCCTCCGTTTTTTCTTTGATTCTATCATAAAGAATAATGTATTTCAATCATCTAAAAATATAATCTTGATATATGGTCCGTCATATGATAACATAATCCCGGTGATTGATAATGGCTGTATCTCCCGTAAGGGTTCAGAAATGGGATAATGTAAAATTCTTCCTTATCTTTCTGGTTGTACTCGGACACATTGCGGATATTTACGCAAATGTTTCGCCCGCAACCGGAATCATGAGGTTTTATATTTATACATTTCATATGCCGCTGTTTTTATTTATATCCGGTCTTTTCAGCAAAAGCAATGTCAGCAAAAAAAGATGGGATAAAATATTCTCTTATCTGATCCTGTATCTCTTCATTAAAATCATTGATTTCTTTGCCAAATGGGCTGCCGCGGGCAGACAGCCGCGATTTGACCTGTTTTCCGAAGCGAGTGTGCCCTGGTATGCTTTTTGTCTGTTTGCTTTCAGTATAATCACAATTATTGTTTCCGGTGTTAAACCCGCTTACGTGCTGACAGTTTCCGTTATACTTGCCTGCGCGGCGGGATACGACAGGAATATCGGCGATTTCCTCTGTCTGTCGAGAATCATCGTATATTTCCCGTTTTTCTACGCCGGCTTTATTACCGACAGAGAAAAACTCGAAAATCTCCTGAAAAGCAAAAGAATAAAAGTTCTCTCTCTTTTAATCCTTACAGCCGCCGGATTTGTAATTGCAACTTATTACGGCGATATCAAAAATATCAAATTCATTTTTACAGGGAGAAATCCATACAGTGTTTTCGTAAAAAACTGCCCTTACGCATTTGTATTCAGGCTTATCTGCTACGCAGTATCGTCAATTATGGGATTGGCATTTATGGCGGTGATTCCGGAAAAACTGCCGCGTTTCATTTCAAAGGCGGGAGCTGCAACAATTCAGGTTTATTCTCTTCACTTTGCATTAAAGCTGCTGTATTTCGGCCTTATAAACAACAGATTTCATATCGACTCATATTTCAAATCAAAACTGATAATTTATGAATTGCTTGTTTCCGTAATACTGATGATTATATGCGCTCTGCCTTTCTGGAAGTATCCGATTAATCTTATAACGAATATACCCGTAAAAAAGAGGCGCGGTTAAAACCGTGCCTCCGATTTTTTATTCATGACAGTTTGTGTATAAATAAGCCGCTGAGAAGTTTTGGCTCAAACCAGGTGGATTTCGGCGGCATTATCAGATTGTTATCGGCAATCTTCATAAGCTCCTCAACCGATGTCGGATACATTGAAAAAGCGATTTTCATATCCGATCCGGCTCTGCGTTCAAGCTCGCCGAGGCCTCTTATTCCGCCGACAAAATCTATTCTTCTGTCAACCCTTGGGTTTGTGACTCCGAGAACCGGAGATATAAGATTATTCTGCAGTATGGAGACATCAAGAGAGCCTATAACATCATCCTCATCAAATGAGCCTTCCTTAGCCGTAAGCTTATACCATTCGCCTTCCACATACATACCGAATGTATGAGGAGCCTCGGGTTTATAGGCGGGCTTTCCCTGCTTCTCAACCGTAAACTTAACGGATATTTTATCAATCATTTCTTCCACGGTAAGGCCGTTAAGATCTTTGATAACTCTGTTGTAATCCATTATTTCAAGCTCGTCACAGGCAAATAAAACCGCAAGGAAAAAGTTAAATTCTTCGTTGCCGCTGTAATTGCGGTTGAGCTTACGCCTTTTTATGCCGACATCAACTGCAGAAGCGGCACGGTGATGGCCGTCTGCAATATAAAGATATTTTACATTTTTAAAGAGTGCGGAAATCTTACGGATAATGGCATCATCATCAATAACCCATACAGTATTGCGGACTCCGTCGGAAGTGGTAAAATCACAGTAAACAGGTTTTTCCGCCTTCCATTCTCTGACAATGGTGTTAATTGATTCATTGGGTCTGTAAGTAAGAAAAATCGGTCCGGTATTGGCATCGCAGTAGCTGACGTGCTTAATCCTGTCAACCTCTTTATCCGCTCTTGTAAGCTCGTGCTTTTTAATGACATTATTGACATAATCGTCAATTGAGACACAGCCTACAAGCCCTGTCTGAGTTCTGCCGTTCATGGTCTGGCTGTAAATATAAAACCTCGGCTCTTCCTCCTGCTCGCAAATCCCGTCAGAAACAAGCTTATCAAGATTTTCTCTCGCTTTGAGATAAACCTGCTCGGAATATATTTCCGTGCCGGGAGGCAAATCCGTTTCTGCTCTGTCAATATGAAGAAATGAGAGCGGTTTATCCTTAATCATCTCTCTTGCTTCTTCGCTGCTCATAACATCATAAGGAAGAGCGGCAACATCTCCGCAATACTCCGGCTTTGGTTTAATCGCCTTGAACGGTCTTAACAATGCCATTTCCACACCTCTGTATGTTGAATCAAAAATTATACTTGAGTATTATAATTCATATTGTATTCTTTGTCAATTTAAGCGGCGAAAATCGTTGTTTTGTTCAAAAATCATTGATTTAAAGGCACATATAATGTATAATTCATTTGGTGATATTTATGGATAAATATGATCTTGCAATTATAGGGGCGGGAGCATCCGGACTCGCTGCCGCAATTAATGCATCACGCCTGCATCCCGGAATAAGCATTGCTCTGGCCGAGCATTTACCGAGAGCCGGCAAAAAAATACTTGCAACCGGCAACGGCAGATGCAATATGACCAACCTTAATGCGCTCTCGCATCCCTACCGCAACTTTGATTTTGCAAGCTTTGCATTAAATAAATACAGCCCTCAGAAAGTAATTGACTTTTTTGCTTCACTCGGTCTGTATACTTACACCGATTCCGAAGGCAGAGTATATCCGAGAAGCAACAACGCATCATCCGTGCTTGATTCGCTCAGATTTTCACTCGGCGATAACATACGGCTGATAAGTGATATCAATATTTCAAAAGCCTGTTTTAAATCGGGCTCATTCATTTTAAATGATTCAATAGTCAGCGATAAGCTGATTATAGCATGCGGTGGAAAATCTTCACCCGTTCACGGAAGCGACGGCAGCGGATATATGCTCGCTGAATCATTCGGACACAGTATCACACCGCTTCTGCCTTCTCTGACTCCGCTGAATATAAATCAGAGCGAAAACAAATCTCTCAAAGGAGTCAGAGCCTCATCGGTAAGTCTCAAACTTATCTGCGGCAAAAACGAATACAACTCCTGCGGAGAGATTCTTTTCACTCAGACAGGCATTTCGGGAATTGCTGCAATGGAGCTTGCTGCTGCGGCAGGCAGAGAGATTTCATCCGGAAACAGGCCTTATCTCAGTATAGATTATCTTCCCGAATACTCTGAAAATGAACTCAGAACTATTATTACCGATATTATCGGTCACAGAGGCGGTAATCCTCCCGAAAGCCTGCTTTCAGGTTTGCTGCCGAAGCTTATCGGAGTATCCGTTCTGAAAAAAGCCGGCATTACCGGTGAATATATTAAATCAGATAACATTTCAGATACAGCAGATAAAATTACCCGCGAGATAAAGAACAGCCGTTATGAAATAACCGGGACAAAGGGATTTGCCGATTCTCAGGTTACAAGCGGCGGGATTGACACAGGCGAAATAGATCCCGAAACGATGCAGTCAAAAATCTGCAAAGGTCTTTATTTCAGCGGTGAGATAATCGATGTTGACGGCGGCTGCGGCGGATTCAACCTGCAGTGGGCATTCGCATCGGGACTGCTGGCCGGAGAATTAAATGATCAGAATCAATGAAATAAAGCTGTCACTTGACAGCGATGAATCTTCTCTCAGGGAAATCACCGCCCGTATATTAAGGTGCAAAGAAGAGAATATAAAATCAATCCGCATTTTAAAGAAAGCGATTGATTCAAGAAAAAAAGACTCTGTATGCTTTGTTTATAATATTGCCGCAGAAGTCAGCGGAAATGAAGAGGCAATAATCAGGCATTCGAGGAATTCAAAGGTCTCCTCTTATTCCGAAGAAAAATATGTTATGCCCGAAAATAAAAGAAACAGTACGCTGAGGCCCGTCATCGCAGGATTCGGACCTGCGGGCTTTATGTGCTCGCTGATTCTGGCAAAGGCAGGTCTCAATCCCATAGTCATTGAGAGAGGCTCTGATGTTGATACCCGTCACAATGAAGTGAGCGAATTCTGGAAAAACAGAAAACTGAACACCGAGAGCAATGTTCAATTCGGAGAAGGCGGAGCAGGTACGTTTTCAGACGGTAAGCTGACAACGGGCATTAAAAGCCCGCTTATCGGCAAAGTGATTGACGAGCTGATTTCTCACGGCGCACCGCCCGAAATCGCATACTCTGCAACGCCTCATATCGGCACCGACAGACTCGGATCGGTTGTCAAATCAATAAGGGAAGAAATCATCTCTCTCGGCGGAGAAATACATTTCAACACAAAGCTTGAGGATCTGATAATTGCAAATAATTCGATACAGGGAATAACAATCACCGACAGAAACGGCTCACGCGATATAGAAACGGATACGCTGATTCTCTGCATCGGCCACTCTGCCAGAGACACTGCGGAGATGTTATACCGCAGAGG
>CADBOL010000168.1 GCA_902796295.1 Oscillospiraceae bacterium | reverse complement strand
GAAATCGCGAATTCAAGCCCGCACAGAGTATCGACGATATACCCTTTGCCGTAAAGGATTTCTTCCCTTTCGCCGAGCACAAGGTTTGTGTCTCTGTCGTTTATATTGAGCAGGATGGTTGTGATTTCAGGGTGCTTTTCAAGGAGCTCTGCGATGAATTTTTTCTTTGACGGGAAGCGGCTGTCAGCCGCGACGAGCACGACCATTACCTCGCCGCTTGAGAATCCTCTCTTCACAAGCACATGGCGCAGCCACCCGGTGTGTTTATCCTCGTCATAGACCCAAATCTTAAATTTCGGCAGCATCTCTCTGATATCAACTATGATTTTATCTGCCGTTTCATCCTCCGTCATGCAGGAATCGACATTGACGATACGGTGAGTTCCGCTCTGATAAACGCCGGATATGATTTTGCCGCCCCTTGTCCTGCCGAATGCCGCTTGCACCTTGTTGCGGTAGTGCAGGGGATTATCCATTCCGATGATTTTATCGACTTTTCCGAATTTTTTCAGCAGAATTTCAGCCCTCGCCTGCTTCCATTTAAGCTGGCGGGGGTATGTCATATTCTGAAGCTGACAGCCGCCGCATTTCGCGGCGAGCGGGCAGGCATCGGGATTTGTTTTAAGATTTGATTTGTTTGACATGTGTTAATCCGTTATATCCTCGCGCCCGAAGCTGAAGGGCAGGAGCTCATTCAGGCTGTTGACGGTGTAATCCTCTTCGCTGACTGCGGTGATGATTTTAAAATCCGCGCCGCAGAATTCGCTCATTATCTGGCGGCATGCGCCGCAGGGATAAAAATATGTTTCGGGCTTTTCTTCTCTTCCGCCCGTGACGGCGATTATTTCAAAATCCTTATGGCCGTCGCTCAGCGCTTTGAAAAAAGCCGTTCTTTCGGCGCAGACGGTGAGCCCGTATGATGCGTTTTCAATATTGCAACCTGTATAGACAATGCCGTCCGCGGTCAAAAGCGCTGCTCCGACCTTGCAGCCGGAGTAGGGGGAATATGCCTTTTTCCTTGCTTCAAGCGCAAGCTTTATAAGTTCTCTGTTTTCCATTTAATCACATCACATTCTCAATGAAACTTTTACCGGGCAGGGTATTTTCAATTTCAAGATAATCGCAGACGCTTTTACCGATATCGCAGAATCCGCTGAGTGTGCCGAGGTTTACGGCTCTGATATTTTTGCCGCAGACAAGCAGAGGGATATACTCTCTTGTGTGGTCCGTTGTCTTTGTGAAAGCCGGGTCGCAGCCGTGATCGGCGGTGATTATCATAATATCATCATCATGAAGGAGAGGCAGGGCTCTGCCGAGCCAGATGTCAAACTCCGTAAGCGCGGCGGCGTAGCCGTCAATATCGCGCCTGTGGTCGTAGAGCATATCGAAGTCAACGAGATTAACAAAGCAGAGGCCGGAGAAATCGCGGCTCATAACGGAGAGTGTCTTTTCCATTCCGTCGGTGTTTCCCGAGGTGAAAAGGTGCTCCGTAATGCCCTTGCCGGCGAATATATCGTAAATCTTGCCCACGGCGATTGTGTCAAGCCCGGCGCGGCTGATTAAATCGAGCATTGTATCCTGCGGCGGCTCGAGCGAGAAATCGTGGCGCTTTGCCGTGCGCTCAAAATTATCCGCGCAGTCTCCGGTAAAAGGTCTCGCGATTACGCGGCCCACGCCGTATTTACCCGTGAGTATTTTACGCGCGATGCGGCAGTATTCATAGAGCGTTTCAACCGGAACAATGCTCTCATTCGCGGCTATCTGAAACACGCTGTCGGCAGATGTGTAAACTATCAGTTTGCCGGTTTTCAGATGTTCTTCGCCGTAATCCTTTATAACCTGAGTGCCGGAATACGGCTTGTTGACAAGCACGCCTCTCCCGGTCTGCTTCTCAAATTCTTTTATCACTTCACCGGGGAAGCCGTCCGGAAATGTCGGCATCGGGCTTTCCGATATTATTCCCGCAATTTCCCAGTGCCCCGTGGTTGTATCTTTGCCTTTTGAGAGCTCCGCGATTCTGCCGTATGCCCCCCGGGGCGCGGGCTCATCTGTGAGATAACCGGCTCCGTCAATATTGAAAAGACCGAGTCTGCGCAGATTATCCGGTTTGAATTTACTGCTCCCGGAAACGGAGCGCAGGGTATTCGCCCCCGCGTCGCCGAAAGAGGCGGCATCGGGCATTTCACCCGCGCCGAAACTGTCGAGCACTATAAGAAAAACACGTTTATTCATATTAATCCTTTGCTTTGAGCGGTGGAAGGTTTTCATATTTTACGGCGGATTCAAGCGCGAGCTCCATCATCTGTGTGAAGGAGGTCTGTCTCTCTTCCGCATCGAGAGCGTCAAAAGGCTCATAGCATAAATCGCTTATCGTGCAGATTGCGAGAGCTCTTTTACCAAGGCGCAAAGCGGTCATGTAGAGCGCCGCCGCCTCCATTTCAACCGCCAGACAGCCGAGCTTTGCCCAGCCGAGCGCGGAGCGCGTATCATCATAAAATGTATCGGAGGAATACAGCGAGCCGGTTTTGATAGTAATACCCTTCTCACAGGCGGTTTTTTCCGTGAGCGAGAGCAGGTCATAGCTGCAGACCGCGGCGATATCCCCGTCAAGACCGTATTGCCTGCCGAAAGCGGAATTTGTGCAGGCCCCGATACCCGCGACTATATCGCGGAGACCGCAGTCGGGCGATATTGAGCCGGCGGAGCCGATTCTTATAATATTCTGAACATCAAAGAATTTAAAGAGCTCATAGCTGTAAATACCCATTGAGGGCATACCCATACCGCTCGCCATTACGGAAACTTTCACGCCCTTATAGTATCCGGTGTATCCGTTTACGCCTCTCACGCCGTTTACAAGCACCGGGTTTTCGAGGAAGTTTTCGGCGATGAATTTTGACCTTAAAGGGTCGCCGGGCATAAGCACCGTTTTGCCGAATCCGGTATCATCAAGTATATTTATATGCGGTGTTTTCGGGTATTCCATCATATCACCTCAATTGTTTTCAAGCTGTTTCGCAATTTTGACTATCCTGCTTGTGCCGAGACGCGAGGCGCCGAGGGAAATGAATTTTTCCGCGTCTTCAAGCGAGGAGATGCCGCCGGCCGCCTTGATTCTGACATGAGGGGCGACATTATCCGCGAAGAGTTTTATATCGTCGAATGTTGCACCGCCGGTTGAGAAGCCGGTGGAGGTTTTTATATATTCCGCGCCGGATTCCGAGACGATTTCGCACATCTTTATTTTTTCCTCTTCTGTCAGCAGACAGGTTTCGATAATGACCTTGAGAAGCCTGCCCTCACAGTGTGCCTTGACCGCCTTTATCTCTTCGAGCACAAAGGAATAATCCTTCTCTTTGAGTTTGCCGATATTGATAACCATATCGATTTCGTCAGCGCCGTTTTTTACCGCGTCATTTGCCTCAAAGCATTTCGCGGCCGTGGTGTCATAGCCGTTGGGGAAGCCGATTACCGTGCATATTGCGAGCCTGTCACCGGTGTATTCCTTTGCCTGCTTCACAAATGAGGCGGGGATACACACGCTCGCCGTGCCGTATCTGATTCCGTCATCGCATATTGCTTTTATCTCATCCCAGGTTGCCGCCGGGGCAAGCAGGGTGTGATCGCATTTTGAGAGAATGTCTTTTAAATCCATTTATATCATCTCCTGTCCGGGTTTTAAACCGTAAACCGGTATTTGATTTCTTCTGATGTTTTCGCGTAGGCGTTCATCGCCCTGATATACGCGGTGTATTTTTTGCCCGGCTTCAGTCTGCCGAGATTCACATCGTATTTATCTTCTTCAAAGAGATACATATATTTGCCCGAAAAGCTGAAGCTTTTTAAGGGAATCAACCCCGAAAAGAGGGAGACCTTATAGCTATCAACACAGAATCTGTCTTTCGCGCCCGTGAAGGTGAGGACGGTTTCGCCGTTTTCGTTTTTCTTTGACGAAATCACGGTATCCCCGGGGAAAACGGGTTTCGGGTCTCTCTTTTTCATCTTTGCGAAAGAATATTCTAAATTCCCGCCTGAGAGAGAGCTCAGATAATAACTGTTATCAAAGAATCTGTCTGTAATCAGGTCATAGGGTAGAATCCTCAGATTGCCGTGTTTATCCGCCTCAACGATATAAAACTGAGCCGCCTGCTTTATTTCATAGGGAAAATTCCCGGCAAAGCCGTCAAGGTCGGTTTCATAGTAGCTCAGAGTGCCGCAGCCGAGCGCGGTGTATTTATTCTGGCTGATTGAGCGCGGGTCGTTTACCGGATAATGGGAATGCCCGGAAAAATCTATGACAGAAGGATATTTTTTCAGCACGCCGAGAATATCCCTGTCGCCCCACGCAACAGAGCCGTAAACAGTCCACTGCGGAGCGGGATGCTGAAAGACGAATACCGGGCGCTCACCCGATGCCGCGACGGCGGATTTTATCTCGCTGTCGAGCCAACCGAGCTTATCCTTAAAAGTCCTGCCGTCTTCGCTGTATGAGCAGAGGATGAAGTGATAACCGTTCAAGACGGCGTGAGTATCCTGCCGGGGCTGAATCTTTTTTTCAAACATCCTCGCGCCCTGTGAGGCGTCCTTATCCCTGTATGCGATGTATTCGTGATTGCCCGTGCATATGAGCAGCTTTGTTTCGGCTCGGAGATTTTCTTCAATGACTTTATTGAAGGCGTCATATTCAAAATCCCTGCCCCCGTCTGTCATATCGCCTGCGACGCAAAGTGCGTCAAACCCTTTGTATCTCTGAGAGGCGGAGTAACCATACATAAAGCGGATGAGCTTTCCGAGGCGCTCCTCCTCGGGATGATATTCTTCCGCGGTGCTCTCTTTGCCGCTGATATGAATATCGCTGCATACGGCAAAGCGCAGCACGGGCTCAAAATCCTTAAAGGGCGCGGGCATTTCGCCCGCCTTTGCGCCGGAGCACAGGCGCGACTGCAGCGAGTAACACAAAGAGAGGATTTTGGAAAAGCAAATTCTTACGGTGTTTTTCGGAGTCTGCATAAGGTTTCCTTCATATAAAAATTGAGGGCAGCACGCAATACGAACTGCCCTGAATAAATGATATTTAGTCGAGGATTTCACCCATGAGGCCGGGTACGGCGCAGGCCGCGTTGGATTCATCGGTGTCAATGTGCATCGCAAGAGCGTACTTGGGGCTCACTCTGACAACGACATCGCTGAAGATGAGCGAACGGCCGAGACCGCTGTCAACCTTGACGGAGACAAGCTGCTTATCTTTGAGGCCGTATTTCTCCGCGTCCTCGGGAGTGGCGTGGATATGTCTCTGAGCGGCGATAACGCCCTCTTTGAGCTCAACCTCGCCGCAGGGGCCCACAAGCTTGCAGGGGCCGCTGCCCGCCACGTCGCCGCTCTCTCTTACGGGAGCCTCAACACCTATCGAGCGCGCATCGGCGAGAGAGATCTCAACCTGACACTCGGGGCGGATG
>CADBOL010000167.1 GCA_902796295.1 Oscillospiraceae bacterium | reverse complement strand
GGGAACAGATGCAAATACGGGGAACGACGGTATGAAAACGGAGTTTCCGCACTTATCAGGGAGGATATATGATTTATTCTGCAGAAGTCAAGGGTATGTGCCCGGTGCATCAAGGCGTTCATCACGGCGCAGCACCGATACCCGAAGAGGCAAAATGGGTTAAATCCCGCGAAATCAAAGATGTTTCAGGCTACACACACGGCATAGGCTGGTGCGCTCCGCAGCAGGGCTGCTGCAAGCTCTCGCTCAATGTCAAAGACGGTATCATCCAGGAAGCTCTTGTTGAGACAATCGGATGCTCCGGAATGACTCACTCCGCCGCTATGGCCGCTGAGATTCTTCCGGGTCTCACGGTTCTTGAAGCTCTCAACACAGACCTTGTCTGCGACGCTATCAACACCGCTATGAGAGAGCTGTTCCTTCAGATAGTTTACGGCCGTACCCAGAGCGCCTTCTCAGAGGGCGGTCTCCAGATCGGCGCAGGTCTTGAAGACCTCGGCAAAGGCAACAGATCAATGGTCGGCACCACTTACGGCACTCTTGAGAAGGGCCCGAGATATCTTGAGCTCACTGAGGGTTATATCACCGATATCGCGCTTGACGAAGACCGCGAGATTATCGGATACAAATATGTAAACTTCGGCAAAATGATGGATTTCATCAAAAACGGAGACGATGCCCAGACCGCTCTTGAAAAAGCTTCCGGTCAGTACGGCAGAGTTGCCGACGCTGCTGAAATCATCGATCCGAGAAAAGCATAAGGCGGGGAGGAAAGAAACATGATTACATTTGAATCTTATGACAGAAGAGAAAAGCAGATCCTTGCCAAGCTCGCAGAGTACGGTATCGGCTCAATAGAAGAAGCCGAAAAAATCACAAAAGAC
This sequence comes from Oscillospiraceae bacterium, assembly GCA_902796295.1. Lineage (GTDB taxonomy): Bacteria > Bacillota > Clostridia > Oscillospirales > Acutalibacteraceae > CAG-177. Next base: position 5,842 of record CADBOL010000167.1, on the reverse strand, counting down.
GCAGGCCTCGATGTTTATCACGCAGTTGAAAACATTCAGCCCATCTGCTTTGAAAACGCAAAATGGGCTTATACGGTAGGCGCCGCAATCGCAATAAAGAAGGGCTGCCGCAAGGCATCCGAGGCCGCTGCCGCAATCGGCGAAGGTCTCCAGGCATTCTGCATCCCCGGCTCGGTCGCAGACCGCCGCAAGGTCGGCCTCGGTCACGGCAATCTCGGCAAGATGCTCCTTGAAGAAGACACCGAGTGCTTCGCATTCCTCGCAGGTCACGAGTCATTCGCAGCCGCTGAGGGCGCAATCGGTATCGCAGAGAAGGCAAATAAAGTGCGCACAAAGCCCCTTCGCGTTATACTGAACGGTCTCGGCAAAGACGCCGCTCAGATTATCTCAAGAATCAACGGCTTCACCTATATCGAGACCGAGTATGATTATTTCACCGGCGAGCTCAAGGAAGTCTTCCGCAAGTGCTACTCAAAAGACCCCGAAAGCTCAAGAGCAAAGGTAAACTGCTACGGCGCAAACGATGTTCAGGAAGGCGATGCGATTATGTGGCGTGAAAATGTCGATGTTTCCATCACCGGCAACTCCACAAACCCGACAAGATTCCAGCATCCCGTTGCAGGTACTTATAAGAAAGAGCGCGTTGAGGCGGGCAAGAAATATTTCTCAGTCGCTTCGGGCGGCGGCACAGGCCGTACTCTTCACCCCGATAACATGGCGGCAGGCCCGGCTTCATACGGTATGACCGACACTCTCGGCCGTATGCATTCCGACGCTCAGTTCGCAGGCTCCTCATCCGTTCCCGCTCACGTTGAGATGATGGGACTCATCGGCGCCGGCAACAACCCGATGGTCGGTATGACCGTTTCCGTTGCCGTGTCGGTTGAAGAAGCCGCGAAAGCCGGCAAGTTTTAATTAAACGATAATAAACAGAGATAAAGGAATCCTCGGCTGAGGATTCCTTTATATTAGCAGTTAGCAGGGAGCAGTTAGCAGTTAGCAGTTTCGGGTCGCGTGCGAAGCACGCTCCGGATATATATTTTCCGCAATGCGATTCATCTTAAGCCCTCTCCAGGAACGGAGAGGGTGCCCCGAAGGGGCGGGTGTGGACGATATTATTCATCGCAATGCGATTCCATAACTGCACACTGCTCACTGCTAACTTCTAACTGATAATTATGCATTAATGAAAGGGAGATAAAAATGAAAAGAATCATGGTCGGAGGGCGGATTCCCTCCTCGGCTGTCGCTATGGGCTGTATGCGACTGACCGATGCGAAGGTATCCGCAGACGCGCTTATCTCAGGCGCGATGGAGCTCGGCATTGATTATTTTGACCACGCCGATATTTACGGCGGCGGCAGATGCGAAGAGGTTTTCGGCGAATGGCTCGCCTCTCACAGAGAGCTGAGAGATAAAATAACAATACAGACAAAATGCGGAATACGCAGAGGATGCTACGATTTTTCAAAGGAGCATATCATATCGGCGGTCGAGGGCTCGCTGAAACGCCTTCGCACCGATTATGTAGATGCGCTGCTCCTTCACCGCCCCGACACTCTTATGGAGCCGGAAGAAGTCGCCGAGGCCTTCAATAAGCTTGAGAGCGAAGGCAAGGTTAAGTATTTCGGCGTATCAAACCATAATCCGATGCAGATTGAGTTGCTTAAAACCGCAGTAAAGCAGCCGATAATCGCCGATCAGCTGCAGTTTTCCATACCCGAATCGGGGCTTGTCACCTCGGGGCTCAATGTGAATATGAAAAACGACGAATCCGTCATGCATGACGGCGGAGCGCTCGAATATATGAGAGTCAAGGGTATAACCATACAGGCGTGGTCTCCCTTCCAGGGAGGATTTTTCGGCGGACCGTTTGTCGGAGACAGGGAAAGATATCCGGTGCTCAATGATAAACTCGGCGAGATGGCGGAGAAATACTCTGTTACTCCCACCGCGATTGCCTCGGCATGGATACTGCGCCATCCTGCGAAAATTCAGCTCATATCCGGCTCGGTTTCACCCGGCAGGCAAAAGGAAATCGCAAAGGGCGCAGATATTGAGCTCTCGCGCGAGGACTGGTATGAAATCTATCTCGCCGCCGGCTTCAGACTGCCGTGATATTAATGTGCAATTAGCAATTAGCAATGTGCAATTGTCAGTTAGCAGTTAGAAGTGAGCAGTGAGCAGTTAAGGTTGTCGCGGAGCGACATGTATAATCGGAGCGTGCTTTGCACGCGACCGTTAATTCCTCATTCCTCATTCCTCATTCCGCATTTAAAAAATGCCGCGTTTCACCGCGGCATTTTTTATTTTCCTGTTGTTTTATTTTAATAATGTGATACAATTAATATGCTAAAAAATAACTCTCAGGAGGAATTATGATGAGTAAAGTCAAAAAAATTATTGCTGCGGTTTTAATCTGCATTGTTGCCATAGGCAGCGTGACAACCGTAATCAGCTATGCATTGCCTGACGGCACAAGAAACAGCCGTTTTGACGATTGGGAAAAGTTTTACAGCTTTAATAAAACTATCCTTCAGCGTCACGCTCATCCGAGAAAGCTGATGAAACTGCCTATTTACAGACAGGGCCATAACTATACTGACGGCGTTGCGTGTGTGCAGTCTTTGCTTCGCTATGCCAATTATGAATTTGATATCCGTGAAGACAATCTCGCAACAGCTCTCAAGGCTAATGAAGAAAACGGAGTCTATTGGCAGGATGTTAAAGATTATCTTGAAGCGGTCCGCCTCAATGATACGGATGATCAGTGGTTTGAAGTCGAAAAAAGAGAACATATGACTGTTGATGATTTAGTAAAGGAACTGAAGAAAGGGCATCCTGTACTCTTAAAAATCCAGGCCTGGAACTGGGATGAAAACGAAGAATACTCAATGAATCTTGATTACTCAAATGAGTGGGAATGCGGACATTGGGTGATTGCGGTCGGATACAGCGGTGAAGGTGACAGCTCCGGTGAATATCGTTATAATAAATTTATATATTTTATGGATCCTTCAACCGGCGGAAACTACACATATATACCCTGGGCTGATCTTGTAGCAAGATGGCATGATTATACCGTTGATGAGAATAATCTGCGTTATGATATGATTCAGATGGGTCTGATTGTGAATATCTGCGGAACCGATCAGCCTGACGGCGAGCGCTATTATGACGCCTTTTACGGACTTATGTAAACGAAAACCGACATTATTAATAATCAGGAGACATGGTTCGTATGAAAAGATTAATAAAAATCATATGTTTCGTTATCATACTGGCGCTGTTTTCGGCTTTGATTCCCGTCCGTATTATAGCCGCCGATGAAACAGCTGCAGCCGGTTATACCGACAGCGCTCAGAACGATAATGAATTCTTTATAGTCGGCTGGCATGATGAAAGCTATCATGAAGACGTAATCTCGGTCAAAGTCAACGGAGTGGAGCTTCTTGAATATAAGCCCTCAATGTTTGATTATGCACCGGAAGAGAATGTTGTCAGAGCGTCCGCTTCTGCGCAATTGAGCGTCGAGATTACCCTTGAAGACGGTTATGTTTTCACCGGCGCGCAGGACGGTTCCGTGATATTCCTCTCGGGAGCTCAATCCAAAACCGAAGCTGTAACAAGCAGCGAAAGCCCCGACTCCATTTCGCTTCCCTCTGCCGAGTGGCTTGAAAACGATGAGGAGCTGTACCTTTCATTCACAACTCAGCGCGATCTTCAGTCAAGCGGCGGTGCAATAGAACTTGACAACATCACTGTAAAAGTAGATAAACCTGACTGCGGAAGCACAATCACTGACGATTCGGTACCCTCCGTGTCTGTTCCCTATGGTGAGGGCTACAGAATAGTTCCCGGTTCCGCGTGCTGGGTAAATAAAGATTCAAGGAATTACCTTGATCATTTTTCACCGTTTACCGTAAAAGGTGATGACTCTGCCATACTTATGGTGGATATTATTGCGCGCGGAGCTAATTTTTTCAACGATTACGAGATTATAAATCCTCAGATTAATGTTATTAACGGTGAATATCTGGGTTATAATGTGATTAGCAGGGCAACCGGAGATAAGGAAACCCCCGAGCCCGAGGAAATCGCCCATGAGCTTTGCCTGATAATAAGGGTTGATCTGAATCACGACAATGTTTATAAAGAGGCAACCGAAGATAAACTCGGCGTTAAAGAAGGCACATGCTCCGTCTGCGGCGCGGTCGAAGATGAAAAGCTGTATATGCTTAAAGATACCTCGCCCGACAGATATACAGAGGATGCATATATAAGCGATGAAGCCGGTTATGTATCTGTGACAAAACCGCTTGAGGACTCGGAAGCCGAAATAATCATTCAGGATCCGATGAGCACTCTGCCTGATGATTTCACAGCGGAAATCACAGATTTGACAGGCGAACCCGGCAAAAAATATGACGGCGCTTATAAAATCGAAAACGCATATAAAGCCGGAATAACGCTTAAAAACGGAGAAGGGGATAAGCTTTGCGGCCTGCTCAGTGACCCTGTAAGAATTCTGTTTGAAATCCCCGACGGCTGGGATGCGGATGATATTCACGCTGTGAGCATCAACGATTTTGAGGACACCGAGTATGTTGAAAGAATCGAGTATCGTTTATATGGCAATGACGGTTTCATCAAAACGGTCAGCAAAGATTATCAGCCCGCGGACGGTGAAAAGGTTAAAGCGTTTGCAGCATTCTGGACAGATAACTTAAATGATATCGCGCTGATAGATGAGTTGCTGCTCAGCGAAACTCCGTTTACAATTACATTTAACGACGAAGACGGCACGCCCCTTCAGAGCGGCGATGTCATCTACGGCAATTTACCCGAATACACAGGCGAAACACCGACTAAATCCGCCACATCGGAGTATTCATATACATTTGCGGGCTGGACTCCCGAAATTACCGAAGTAACCGGTGAAGCAACATATACAGCCACCTACACCGAAACCCCCGTGGATTATAAAATCACCTGGCATGTTGACGGCGAGTCATATAAGAACGAGACTGTTCCGTTCGGCGCGGCGGTAACCGAACCGGAAGACCCGGCAAAAGAGGGCTACACCTTTACCGGTTGGGATGCCGATATTCCCGAAACAATGCCGGCGGAAGATTTAACCTTCAGCGCGAAGTTTACTCCGGTTGAATACAAGGCTACATTTATTGCCGATGGTGAAACGGTAAAAGAAGTAAAATTCACTGTTGAAACCGAAAGCATAAACGAGCCCGATGTTCCCGCAAAAGAGGGATATGAAGGCAAGTGGAGCGAATACACGATTGCCGCAAGTGACATGGAAATAACGGCGGAATACACAGCAATCGGATACACCGCGACATTCATTGCGGACGGCAAGACAGTTGCCGAGGTTCCCTTCACGGTTGAGACGGAGAGCATAACAGAGCCTGCCGTTCCCGAAAAAGAGGGATACACGGGTGAGTGGAGCAAATACACTCTCGGCGTGAGCGATATCGAGATAAACGCGGTTTATACCGAGATACCCGCCGAACCGTCAACACCGGACGAACCCGCGACAGAGACAGAGCCGGCAACCGAAACCGAGCCGGAAAACGACAATCTCTGCCCGCTTGACGGCACCGACCACGGAACAACCTTCATGGGCAAGATCATAAAATTCTTCCACAGCATTTTATGGCACATATTCAGACTGCTCGGCATGAATCTGTATATACATATGTCATGGGCGGATTAATTAGCAATTGACAATTGATAATTGAAAATTTCGGGGTGCGATGACGCGCCCCGATTTTTTATGATTGTTAAGGTGACAGATTGTAGGGAGTGACGTCTCGGCACTCCGGAT
>CADBOL010000166.1 GCA_902796295.1 Oscillospiraceae bacterium | reverse complement strand
TAAAATCTATATTCCTTCAAGTCTCAGAAGAATACCCGAAAGGATGTTTTTTGAGGATATCGGCTCAACATCAAGCCGGTTAACAGAGGTTACAATCTCCGAAGGAGTCAGGTCAATCGGCCCCGATGCTTTCAATTATAAATATAAGCATAAGAATTACGGCAACCGGTTTACCTTATCGCTTCCGTCATCGGTAGAGCAAATCGGAGCGCGCGCATTCTATTACGCCGGAATACTGGGCGATCTGGTTTTACCCGCCGGCATAAATATTCTGAGCGAGGAAGCGTTTGCCTATAACAGACTGACTTCCGTAACTTTACCGGAAAACCTTGAAAAAATTGAGAAGCAGGCATTGAGCGGCAACCGTTACACGGAATCAATCATCATTCCCGCAAAAGTGTTTTATCTTGAAGAATACGCGCTTTCATCGCTGACTGTTCCCGAGCTTATTATTAATGCCGTTATCAGAAACATTCCTGAGCATTGCTTCTATTACCTGACTGCGGAAAAGCTCGTTATCCCCGAAGGTGCGGAGCAGATCGGTGAACATGCATTTGAAAACGCCAAAACCGGAGAGCTTGATTTACCCGCCTCACTCAATAAAGCGCAGTCACCGTTAATATACGATTCACAGATAGGTACTTTGATTTACAGATGTAAGAATCTGAATTCCGACGGAATCGGGATATTGGATGAATCATCAAAGATCGGGAAATTAATAATCAAAGATACCGTCAGAGAATTGGGTGAAAATATATTTGAGGAAGCCGTAATAACCGGTGAGATTGAAATGGAGCCGGGCGTTGAAATAATCGGCGAATGTGCTTTTTGGCATCTTTCCGCGGAAGAAATCATCATTCCGGATACGGTCAAAACGATTCTCGCGGCAGCATTTGCTTTTTCCGAGTTAAAATATGTCAGGATTCCGGAGAGCGTAACTCTTCTGGGTGATGCGGCCTTCTACAGAAATAAATTGCTTGAGCGCGTTGACTATCTGCCTTCATCCTGCGTATTGGATATGTCTCTGGGGTATAACCATTATCCTTTTGAAAACTGCCTGAATTTAAAGCAATTCAATTTCGGCGATAAAATCAAATATATACCGGATAATCTGCTCAGAAGCGCGCGCGGAGTTGAGAGTGTCACTATCCCCGACTGTGTAACGGATATCGGGTCATATTCCTTTGCGGATACCGGGCTTAAAAGCATAGTCATGCCCGACAGTCTTGAAAGCCTCGGCGACGGCTGCTTTGAAAACTGCTCGGAGCTCGAGTCGGTTGTAATAAACGGTAAGGTATTCCTGATAGGCGATAACACCTTCAACGGCTGCAATAAGCTCAGAGAAATATATATTGCCGACAGCGTCAAGAATATCGGCAGGAATTCATTCTCCGGCTGCGAATCGCTCGAAACGGTCTATATGTCGCGCAATGTTGTCTATATCCCGGAGGAATGCTTCAAAAACTGCACTGCGCTGACTTCATTCACCTGGGAATCGGAGAGCAAGCTTATCGGCAAGCTCGCCTTTGCCGGCTGCACATCGCTCACGGTATTCAATTTTGCCGGGATTGAGAAGCTTTTCCCAAACAGCTTTGAGGGCAGCGGCGTCGGCGTTGTTTCGCTCGGCGAAGCGGTTGATGAATTTGAAGCGGCGGAGCTTCAGGTTGTTGAGCTTCAGTGCTTCAGATACTGCGCGTCGCTTCAGACGGTCGCTCTCGGAGGCAATGTCAACACAGTCCAGTCGCTTGCCTTTGCAGACTGTGAAAATCTTGAGACAGCTATAATCGCCGACAGCGTTGAGGTCATTTTCCCCGATGCTTTTGCAAACTGCCCAAAGCTCACGATTTACTGTAACGAGGATTCATACGCGTATAATTACGCTGTGGAAAACAATATACCGGTCAGCACCTTTGTCGTTGAGCCGATACCGAGTCAGAGATATACAGGCAAAGACATTGAGCCGCCCGTGAATGTTTCCCTGAGCGGAAATCAGCTCTCAAAGGGAGTTGATTTCAAGGTCAGATACTCTGATAACACCGATGTCGGCACGGCGGTAGTAAAGGTCAGCGGTATCAATACTTACAAGATGTTTACAAGTGTTGTCAATTTCTCGATACTTACCAGAGATATATCAGAGGCGGGCATTGAGAGCATAAGCGACAGAAAATATACCGGCAGTGAAATCACTCCCGCGCTCACGGTGAAATATAACGGCAAAACCCTGCGCAAGGGCGTTGACTACAATGTCATCTATACAAACAATATCTCTGTCGGCACGGCGAAAGCAACGCTGACGGGTATCGGTAATTTCTCGGGAACGGCTTCGGCGGAATTCAACATCAACGAGTCAAAGACCGACCCGGCAATCACCCCGCCGTGGCATAATCCGTCTGAGGATCCCGATGATCCGACAGTGCCGGTTATTATTCCTCCGTGGAATGATACTCCCGATGACCCGGATGACCCCGTCACACCTCCTTCGGCAGACCCGGGTACTCCTCAGGGAGACGGGACGCCGTCGGATTCATCAGACGGTTCATCGCTGCTCATGAGGATATTCAGCTTTGTTTTATCGTTTGCGAGGACTTTATTCTCTCTTATCCGCTCTCTTATTTCTCAGATAAGATCAACGGCTGATTGAGAAAGCGGAGGATTTATGCGAAACAGTAAAAACTTAAGAGGGAGGAATTGAAATGAGAAAAAAACTGTTGTCATTAATATCGGTTATTCTCAGTGTTTTGATGATGTCCGGCGTATCCGGCCTATCCTTATATGCCGTAGCTGAAGACGGGTCATCATTTGAAAACGGCGATATTATTGAATTCGGCAGCTATCCTCAGAGCAGACTCGATGATGAAACCGATGCCGCGCTTATTTCGGAGCTTGAAAGCATTGCTCCCGATATTTCCCGGTGGGATACTTATGTTTACGGCGACAATAACATTTATATGCATTATTCCGATGTGGTTTACGGCCCGGATAAATACAGAGTAATAAATATTGACGCTTTCAATTATAACGGCTATGACATCAATACCCATTACTGGTTTAAATTTGAACCGCTGAAGTGGAGGGTGCTTGATGCGCAGCGCGGAATAATACTCAGCGAAAGCATCATTGATTCCAAGGCTTTGCAAAACACAGCTTATTATGACGATAAATATAATATTTTCTATACTGACAGCAATAAAGAATACTCCGCAAACAATTACAGTCAGTCAACTCTGCGCAGATGGCTGAATGAGGATTTTTACAATATTGCGTTTACTTCAGATGAGCAGGCGCTTCTGGCTGTGTATGCCTGCGATAACAGCGCTTGCTGGACGGATTTCAGTGATTCAAACAGCAAGCCGCTTATAACCAAAGATAAGGTTTTCATTCTCTCTTACAGTGAGATGAAGAAAACGGATTGGGGCTTCAGCGAAAGCACCGACGAATCGGAGTCAAGAGTTGCATACGGCACAGATTACGCTATGAGTCAGCCGCTGGATACAAGATTTTCCGGCGATAAATCACCCTGGTGGTTACGCTCCCCGAAATCGGGAAGCCGTTCTTCATGTATAGTTGAACCGAATGGTATTATCTACGGCTCATACTGGTATGCCTACAACTATAACCCGATATCGCAATATGAATACAAAGACGGTTCTTCAGTCGCAACCAATATTGAGTGCGGGGTCAGGCCTGCTCTGCAGTTAATCAGAACCCCGTCGGGAGCATATACTAAGTGTAATTATTTTATTGAGTACGGCAATTATCCTCAGAGCAGGGTTACAGACTCAGATTTGATAACGGAGCTTACAGCTTTAGTGCCTGAGGATACAAGGCTCTGGGACAGTTACGGTTATTACAGCGGCACCGGCGAGCCTTTTGACGGCCTGATGGAAGCAAAAGACTATATGCGTTATAAGGATGTGGTCTTTGAAGGCAAAAAATACAGAGCTGTTGTTTTTGACACATACCGGCGTTATCATACATTTGAAAAAAGCACCGAAACGAATTCTTCATATCAGAGCAAAAACGGCTACAGTATAAATACAGTATACTGGTTCATATTTGAGCCGATAAAATGGTGGGTGCTTGACCCGGAATCCGGGCTGGCAATGTGCGAAACCGCCATTGATTCTCAGGCATATAATAATTTTACGGTTTGGTTTGATATAAACGGTGACGGTGAAGGGGATGAGGATGATATAATCTACGGCGACAAAGCTCAGACCCATTATGCGAATGATTATGAAAACAGCAGCATCAGAAAATGGCTTAATGATGACTTTTTTAACACCGCATTTACCGGTGAACAGCAGAGCAATATAAAATCAACCGCCCTCTCCGGTTTATCATTAAGCGACAGAGTTTTCCTGCTGACTTATGATGATGTCAATTCATCGGATTACGGGTTTAACACAGGGAATGCTTTGTTTGATAAAAACTTTCGCTGTAAAAACAGCTCTGATTATGCGCAATGCCAGGGGTGTAAAGTATACAGAGAAAACAGGAAATCGGTTTATTACGGCAACTGTTATTGGTGGCTGCGCTCTCCCGATGATGACCCCGAAGGGAACGGAGGTTACGATGAATACGGGCGCTTTTTGCACTTTGATGTCAATTCAACTGTTTTGGGCGTTGTCCCGGCGATAAGTCTGACGGAGTTAAAATCAGACACAGCTTTATCTCTGACGGTAAACCCGGACAGATACTCGGTATCATTCGACGCAAACGGTCACGGTGATATCACGGATATGCAGATTGTTGAAGAGGGGCAAGCCCCGGCAAGACCTGCGCCTGACCCGGCCGAGAAAGGATTCATATTCGGCGGATGGTTCAAAGAAGCGGAATGTGAAAACGAGTGGGATTTTGATAAAGAAATCCCGGCCTCATCCGTAACCCTCTACGCAAAATGGACAGAGTGCGACCACAGCGGGAGCAGCGCTCAGCCGACCTGCACCGAAGATGCCGTATGCTCATTATGTGAAGCGCATCTCCCCTCCACAGGTCATATAATCGGCAAACCTGTCGCGGAGAATACGGTTGAAGCTTCCTGCACAAAGGAAGGAAGCTATGATAAGGTCGTTTACTGCACTGTATGCGGCGATGTATTGTCAAGGAATAAAGTGACTGTCAATGCCTCTGGCCATATTTACGGCGAAGAGGTCATTGAAAATGAGATTGATGCTTCCTGCACGGATGACGGCGGCTATGATATTGCCGTTTACTGCACGGTTTGCGGTGAGGAACTGTCGAGAACCGCGGTTTCCGTTCCTTCCGCAGGTCACAATGCCGGCGACCCCGTTATAGAAAACATCAAAAATGCTTCCTGTATAAAGGAAGGCAGCTATGACAAGGTTGTTTATTGCACCGATTGCGGAGCGGAACTGCAGAGAACCACGGCTTCCATACCCTTCACAGGTCATGCAGTCGGCGAGCCTGTCATAGAGAATGCAAAAAAACCTTCCTGCACACAGGAAGGGTCATATGATATAGCGGTTTACTGCACGGTATGCGGAAGCGAGCTTTCCAGAAGCACACAGACAGTTCCCGCCGCCGGCCACACCGATAAAAACAATGACGGTATTTGCGAAGTTTGCGGAGAAACAGACGAAAGCACAAACGATGCTTATAATCTTGAAAATTTGAAAAAAGCCGAAATAAAAACGGGCAATGATACGAAAGTGGGATATAATACGCCTGTAACGGTGGTTGCCCGGGCAGATCTGCCTGAGGGATACAGACTTGCCGTTTATGACGGTGATACTCAGCTCGCGGCAGGCACAAATAAAGAAGTGAC
>CADBOL010000165.1 GCA_902796295.1 Oscillospiraceae bacterium | reverse complement strand
GCCGGAATGATGGAATTGGCAGACGTGCCGGACTCAAAATCCGGTGGTAGCGATACCGTGCGGGTTCGACCCCCGCTTCCGGCACCATAAAACGAAACGCTTGCCGCAAGGCAGGCGTTTCGCTGTTTTTTGTTATTATAATAATCGCATTGCGTTAATTTGTATTATGCTCACGCATATCCTCTGTATCGCCACACCCGCCCCTTCGGGGCACCCTCTCCGTTCTCGGAGAGGGCTAATTAGGAATCGCGGTTGCGTGGGAGGATAATATCCGCCCCTACAATTATAAAATGCTCACGCATATCCTTATGGATTTACGGATTGCGCTTGTTATCGGCTTATCAGTAAATCTGACTTACCCGCCCTGGCCCTCTCCGAGAACGGAGAGGGTGGCACGGCGAAAAGGATATGAGCCGTGACGGGTGTGGCGATCAATCATTTACCGATTATAGATTTTATCTTCTCGTCAATCACAGTGCAAACTTCATAGAAATTCTTATCTACATCAAGATTACTGAATCTTAAAACCTCAATTCCGTGTTTATTCAGTTCGGCGGTTCTTTTGTCATCGGCTTTTTTTGAGAGTCGGTATAATGTCCTCCGCCGTCAAGCTCTATAGCAAGCTTTGCTTTGCTGCAATAAAAATCAAGAATATATTTTCCTTTAACTATCTGTCTGTGAAAAGGAACATCATAATTTCGCAGGAATTCATACCATAATTTGTTTTCCCACGGAGTGGCATTATTGCGAAGATTATGTGAAATAGCTGTCATTCTTTTCATGTTGTTTTCCTTTTTATAGTTTTTTAATTATGCTCCGCATATCCTGCGTGTCGCCACGCCCGCCCCTTCGGGGTACCCTCTCCGTTCTCGGAGAGGGCTATTGAGGGAAGCGATGTCTGAGCAGACAGTATAGTAAGAGGAATCCGCAGCCGCGATTCCTTAATACCTTATTAACCTAAACGCTATTATTTCGCCTTTCTCTGTCTGCCGGTAATATATATTACCGCCTTTGCTCCGCGCACGATGTATCTGCCGAGATTACCCTTTATTCCGCTCAACAGAGGTGAGCGGATTTTTACATTTTCAAGGTTGCTTTCCGCCGCGTGTACGTCGGCGTTTTCGCCATTAAAGGGTGAGAGGATGCCGTCTGTTCCCGTTGCGAAAGCTCCGTCTGCAAAGGCGAGCAGATCTGTCAGCTTTTCGCTCTCCGGCTCCTTGCCCTCAAAGGGAAGCAGGCAGATGACAGCTCTCTCGCTGCTGCCGTTATAAGAGGGTGCGAGGCTCTTGCCCTGCGGCGCGATGAGCGTATATGTCAGCGGAATCCTGTCGCCGGAGCGGTTGATATGATGCCTCTGCTTTCCGAAAAATGTGCCGAAGGGATTCATCGTAACGGAGCCGTCTTCGCTCAGACGCATCGGGCATTGAGCCATTGATGAGAGCACGTTTCTCGCGTTCGCGAGCAGAAGGCCTCCCTTACCGTCTTTAAGACCGGTAAGCCCCGCGCTGAGCTGATTGTTGAATGAATCGAGCGTTTTGTTTCTCTCATCCGCCTCGCCGTATGAAGCAGCGCGGAATGATGAAATATCACCCTCAAAGTTTCTCTTTATGACCGATACTTCGCCCTCGTTTCTGTATTTCAGGGCAAACGGAGCCGCCTCGCTCCACTTCATATCCGTGTATCTGCCGAGTGTTGAGTTTTCCGTTGAAATCGCGTCGCGCTCCGGAGTGTAGGGGTAGCTGACATCTGTGATGACAAATATCCCTTCCGCCGTGACGGATGTGAAATAGCTGAATCTGTATTTGCCCTGTTTCACAGCGCCGGGCAGTGCGATTTCCCCCTCAAGGATTACGCACTCTCCGCCCGATATTTCGCCTGCCGTAAGCTTTGCGGGGCCGAAATCGCAGCGCTTACCGCCGTATGTCAGGTATGAGCTGATAAAGTCCTCTCCGCCCGTTTCTCTGCCGCCGCAGGTGAAGCTCTTTACTCTGTTATCATTTGTGAATTCCATCTTTGCGCTACCGCTTGTGAGAATTCTGCTCAGCGGTTTCTTTTCGTAATCCGTTTCAGTCGCTCTGATTGTGTATGAATCCTTGATTTCATCGAATTTCAGCATTACGAAAACGCTGCCGTTTCCCATCGGGATTACCGTCTGCGCCTTTAAACCTTCCGCCTCGATTTTAACGGCTTTGTTTCCGCCGTATGAGAGCTGAAGGCACTGCAGAGCCGTTCCCGAAGTGTTGTGAATTGTCAGCGGGCCTTCGGTGATTACCGATGCGTCTGTGAGCTCGCGGGCGAGTGAATTCGCCACCGTTTCGCGCTGAATATTGAGCACCGGCGTTGCAAGGCCGAAATGAGTGGTGGAAAGCAGCTTTACCCTGTCAAGGAAATCATTCTCGTTTTTCAGCGCCTTTCCCGCCGTGCGGCTGCGCTCAATCGCTGTCCATATTTTTCTGTTATAGGGCTTTTCGGACCAGGAGGCGTAGCCGGTGAAATTGCCGTCCGCCGTATCCTGCGTAAAGCTGATTTTACCGGCCGCGGAGTGAGAGGCGAGATATCCTCCCGGAGTGTCAAAGACGACGTAATCGAGGTCTGCCACTTCTCTTACAAGGCCGTTGATTCCGTCTGTATTCGCTATGCGGTTTCCTATAACGGGTAGATTGAGACTCTCCCAGAATATCGCATCCGCATCCATATTGATGAAAATGAATAAATCTCTCTTGATTTCTCCGCTCTCCTGCTTTTTGCGAAGGTCCTTTACCCACGCTCTCATGCACCCGGCATCGCACACATCCGCGTTTGAATAGGTCGGGATTACCGTGAGTCCCTCGCCTTTGTATTCAAAGGTGAGGGGATTGAATGCCTGCTCGTCGGGCAGCGGCTTAAACAGAGTTTTGAAGGCGTCAAACGGCACGCAGGAATAATAGAGGCACAGCGCCTTGACACCGAGCTTATTGTAGGTATGCACCTGCGAGGGAGTAAACATAACCTCCTGCGGGCGCACTATCATTTCGCACTTGCCGAATATATCCTCAAGACCCGAGCCCTGCGGATTTGAAACCGCAAGGTTGATTGAGGCGGCAAGCTCATCTTCCTGCATCGCGCCGAGAGCTCCGTTTGAGTAGCCCATTATGATATTCTCGTCGCCGTTTTCCCTGACTCTGCGCTTCATGCCCTCTATGATATCCGGGGCGTACTGCGGCAGAATCTGCTCGAGCGAAAAGAAATTTTCACTGTCCCAGGTGCCTTTTACCGGGATTCCCTCCGAGTTGAGTTTATCGAGAGTGTCGATAATCTTGCGGATAATGCGTATATCCGAGCCGAATCCTTTATCGTCATTTGTGTCGCCGCGGTATGAGTGATAGCAGTTCACGTGAAATCCGTATGCGATGTGAATTTTATAATCCATAAATTCCGCTCCTTCCCTTTGCCTTATTTTATCATATTCATACGCTGTTGACAAGACCGGCGCAGTTATGTAGAATAAAACAGGGTGATAAAATGAGCGATTTTATAATAAATGAAAACAGCGTTGTTTTAAAGAGAGATAATGAAATAATAAGGCTTTCCGCCTGCGCCGAGAATGCCGTGCGTTTTGAGGCATTCCCGGGCGGAGAGATTTACGATGAGAATTTCACGCTTATGCCTCAGCGCGCGGAGTGCTCATTTGAGGTGCGCGATTACTGCGTCTTTCTGACATCGGGGTGCGTGAAAATACAGCTTGAGAGAAACGGCAAAGTGACCGTTTACAAAGACTCGCGCGTGATTCTCGAGGAGAAGCCGGAGCTCACCTTTGAGAGCGGATACAGGCATTATGAAAAGAATCCGTGCGGCGGATATTATGCGCGCGAAACATTCAAAGCAAATGAGGGCGAGCATCTCTACGGGCTCGGCCACGAGGCGAGCGGACGCTTCGATTTGAAGGGCTGCTCATTTGATCTCAGGCACGTAAACGCGAAATGCACAATGCCCTATGTATATTCATCGCTCGGCTACGGCTTTTTGTGGAATAACCCCGCTGTCGGCACCGCCGAGCTCTCCTTAAACCGCACAAGATGGAGCTTGGGGAATACAGGAAAAATCGACTGGGTTGTAATCGGCGGAGAGCCGAAAGAGGTCTGCGAAACTCTCGCGGATTTAACCGGGCACGCTCCCGTTATGCCCCAGTGGGCGACGGGATTCTGGCAGAGCCGCCTGCGCTACGAAACTCAGGAGGATCTGCTTGAGGTTGCGAGAAGATATAAGGCGGAGGGAATTCCTCTCTCCGTTATTATCTGCGATTATTTTCACTGGACCGAGCAGGGAGACTACCGCTTTGATCCCTTATACTGGCCCGATGTGAAAGCTATGACGGATGAGCTTCACTCGATGGGGATTAAGCTTGTGGTTTCAATGTGGCCCACAATCAACGAAAAGAGCGAAAATTATCAGTATATGCTTGATAACGGTATGCTCATAAAATGCGCCGAAGGCGATAACAGAGTTTTTGATTTTTACGGCCCGCAGGCGGAAATCGATGTCACAAACCCCGAAACGAGGAAATTCGTATTTTCAAAGCTTAAAGAGAATTATCTCGATAACGGCGTTGACGGCCTGTGGTTTGACGAGGCGGAGCCCGAGATTCACCCGGAAAACTTCGGCAATCTGATTTTCAGCATCGGCAGGGGAGACGAAATCGGACTTCTCTATCCCTATTATTACTCGATGATGGCATACGAGGGGC
>CADBOL010000164.1 GCA_902796295.1 Oscillospiraceae bacterium | reverse complement strand
TGTATCGTTCGGAGTGGAGATGATAAGGATATCCCTGATGCCCGCGCTCATAAGAACGGAGAGAGGATAATATATCATCGGCTTATCGTAAACCGGAAGAAGCTGCTTACTTGTGACGAGAGTCAGCGGATAGAGTCGGGTGCCCGAGCCGCCCGCGAGAATGATTCCCTTCAAAGCTGTCACCTCACAGAAACTTTTACGGCAACCCTTCCGTTGCCGCCGATTTTATACTATCATTATTTATTCTTAAAGTCAAATTACATTCTTGTTACGAATGAGGGCGCGGATTTATGATTTGCACAATTTCCGATATGAAACTTTGTTTAACTTTTCGGCTTATCCCGCGTTTATTTATATGGATATTTCCGGATAAAAAGAGTATAATAAACATCTACACAAAAAAACACATTCTGTGTTCCGGGAGTTAATCATGCAGGAACTGATATATCAGGAAATGAAAAAAATAACCGGCTTTCCGAATGCCGACAGCAGCTACAGCCCCGTGTTTTCGAGCATAGGGCTCAATGTGTCGCCCAACAGGAACGGTGTATCAAATCTCTATTTAAGCTATAACGGCTCGACGAGAAGCGTTTTCAACGGTCTTATCGGGCTGCCGTTTCCGCTGAATACGAGTCTGTCAAATGTCTATAAACTGGTTTTCGGTTTCAGCAAGGGTACTCTCGCTTTCTGGAAAAACGACGGGTTTATCTTTGAGTGCGAAGGGATTCCGGAGCTTCCGCTGCTCGCCTCCGTTTCATCCGCCACGGCGGAAATGTGGATTGACAGAGAGGCATCCGACAGCGAATATCTGATTATTCACGGCTATTCCGTAAACAATTCTCTTTTTGACCCTGATGCGGTTGTGCCTTTCATTTTCGGAATAAGAGCGATTGACGGAATCCTTGAGACAGACGGCGGATTCAGAGCAAAGGCAAAAGACGGCAAAATCACTCTCGCCTTTGATTTTGAGGCGCTCAAGGCCACCACGAAATATGTGCGCAATATGCTCGCCTGCGCCCCGCAGACGGCCGAGGAGGCCTCGCGCCTTTGCCGCAGGTGGATAAGAAACAATGCCCAGGCGTTTGAGTTTGAGGCTGCCGATGAGCAGCAGGCAAAGAATATTGCCTACGCGCTCAAGGGGATGCTCTTTAATTTCACAAAGGCGCAGGGAAGATTTGACAACTCCGTTGTGCCCTTCCCCTCAAGAGGGACTGCCGCCTACACATCGGTCTGGGATCTGTTTTTTGCAAACCCCGGCTACTCGCTGCTCGGCACAAATGTTTCAAAGGATTTTATCAGGAATATAACCAAGTCATCCCGCTCCGACGGCAAGATTTCGCCTCTTATCTGCTCCACATATGAGAGAAACGATATCGGTTTTTATCCTTTGCTCGGCAGAATGGTGCTCAACGAGATAGATTTTGATTACAGCTTCGGCTGGGATGTGTTTGAGGCGATTGAGGACAACAATAAATGGTGGCTTACCGCGAGAATGTCCGACTGCGGTCTGATATTTGAAGAGATTGACAAGCGCCCGATCATCACTGTCGCGGTCAATGCGTTTTTGTTTGATCAGTTCAATGCGACCGCGGAGCTTGCCGTCAGGCTCGGCCTTGAAGAAAAGAGCGTGAAATGGAGCGGCAGGGCGAAGGAGCTTGAAAAAACCATAATCGCCAATTTTTACGACAGAGAGAATAATACATACAACATCTCCAATTTCAACAGGGAAGGCTCAACCCGCATTGAGGCCGAGAACCCCGATGATTTTTCACTCCTCATTCCGCTCTGGGCGGGCGTTGATATCGGTGAGGAAAACGCGATCGATATGGTAAAGAAATTCGTTTTGCCGGGTGAGGCGACATCTGTCGAGCAGACCGTTATCAAGCTTGATATTCTGAAGAGATACGGCTTTGAGGCGGAGTATGCCGAAGAAAAGAAGAAGTTTATTGAGTCATTCAAAAAGCCGGCGGATTTCAATAACAGCGTGGTCTGCGCTGTGTATCTGAAGCTTATTACGGAATAATACACGAAGCAATTGTTAATAGAATGTAAATAGTGCACAAAAAATATTGACTGTCAGTCATTTTTGCGTTAAGATATGCGAGAAATGACCGGCAGTCAGTTTTTTGTGAGGTATAATTATGGCAAATATTGAGGAAAAGAAAACGATAAAGAGAAATAAAATAATCGACGCCGCCTCCGCGCTGTTTCTTGACAAGAGCTTTGCCTCGACCGCCGTTGACGATGTGGTGAAAATGGCGGGCGTTGCGAAGGGCACATTTTATCTTTATTTCAAAGATAAATACGACTTGCTCGATCAGATAGTCGCTCACAAGACGGCGGAAATGTTCGGTGAAGGGGTGCGCCGTCTCAGGGAAACACCCGGTTCGGAGCGTTTTACCCTTAACGGAAAGATTCTTTATATGGCTGAATACGTTGAGGATTATCTCGCGGAGCACCGTGAGCTTGCCGCGCTGCTGAGCAGGAATCTTTCCACCTGTTTCAGGCGGTTTGTTTCGGGAGACAGCGAAGAGCTCACCGCCGTTGTTTCGGTATTCACCGAGGCCTTCACCGCTGAGGGATATACCGAAAAACAGGCAAAAATGATTATTTATCTCATCACGGAAACGGTCGGCTCCGTCTGTTGCGAAGCTGTTATGGGCACGGGGCCCTTTACCCTTGAAGAAATCCGCCCGGTGCTGAATAAAGCCGTTTCAAACATTCTGGAGGCGAAAACAGATGATTGAAAAAATATCATATTTCATTGCGCGCCATCCGAAAACCATACTTCTTGTTGCCACTCTGCTGCTCATCCCGTCGTTTTTCGGATATATCAGCACCTTTGTAAACTATGACATAATGTCATATCTGCCCGAAGATATAGAGTCGGTCAGAGGCGAGGATATTCTCGATAAGGAATTCGGGCTCGCTGCAAACGCCTTCCTTGTTATAGACGATATGAGCGCGAAGGATGTAGTTAAGGTCAAGAAGGAGATTTCCGGCGTTGAGGGAGTCGCGAATGTTACCTGGGTTGACGATATAGCGGATATAAGCATTCCGCAGTCAATGCTCCCGGATGCGCTCACCGATATATTCTACGCCAATGAAGGCAAATCCACCCTGCTTATGATACAGTTTGAGCAGGGCTCCGCGACAACAATGACGATGAACGCGATAAAGGAAATACGCACGAAGCTCAACAAGCAGTGTTTCCTGAGCGGCATGTCGGCGATTATCACCGATACCAAGACGCTCAGCGATTCCGAGGCGCCGAAATACATAGTCATCGCGGTTGTGCTCGCGCTGATAGCTCTCTCCTTCACGATGGATTCGTGGGTGCTGCCCCTCGTTTTGCTAACGGCGCTCGGTTACGCCGTAATCTACAATCTCGGCACAAATATTGTGATGCCCAACGGCATTTCATATATCACGCAGAGCGTTGCGGCGATACTGCAGCTCGGTGTCACGATGGATTACTCCGTGTTTCTTATGGACAGATTCAACGAGGAGCTCGGAAAGACGGATAACAAGACGGATGCCATGGCGCACGCCGTTTCATCCACATTCGTTTCGCTCGCCGGCTCGTCGCTCACCACGATTTTCGGATTCCTGGCTCTCTGCTTCATGAGTCTCACTCTCGGTTTCGATATAGGCATAGTCATGGCAAAGGGAGTTGTTTTCGGCGTGGCAACCGTCGTGGTTGTGCTACCCGCGTTCCTGCTCCTGTTTTACAAGCCGATTTACAGATTCAGACATAAGAGAATCATCCCGTCATTCAGACACCTGACCGGATTTGTGATAAAACACCGCAAGGTTTTCGCGATTGTATTCCTTGCCCTGATAGTGCCTTCGTTTATCGCAAAGAGCGCCGTTCCTCTTGACTATGTGATTTCAAACGCTCTGCCCGAGCAGCTCGACTCGGTGCAGGCGCTGAATAAACTCAAGGGCGATTTCAATATGGCGACCACGCATTTCATAATTATTGACGAGAGTGTACCCTCGGGCAGGGTTTCCGAGATGATAGATGAATTTGAGGCGGTTGACGGCGTATCGGGGATTATCTCGCTCAATTCATTCGTCGGCCCGGCCATAAGCGAGGATATGCTGCCGGACAGCATCCGCGATATCTGTTTCAAAGACGGCAAACAGCTTATGATGGTAAACTCGGTTTACACACCGTCTTCCGACGAGGAAAACGCTCAGGTTGACACTCTCACGCAGATACTCAAAAAATACGATAAAAACGGATATCTCACGGGCGAGGGCGCGATGTCAAAGGATCTTATCACCGTGACGGACAGGGATTTCAAGATAACGAGCATTATCTCCATAGCGGCGATTTTCATCCTTATCGCGATTATATTCAGGTCGGTTTCGATACCGGTTCTTCTTGTCGCGGCTATTGAGCTTGCGATTTTCATAAACCTCGCGATTTCGCTTTTCACCGGGGCGAATGTATCGTTTATAGCGCCCACGATAATCAGCTGCGTACAGCTCGGCGCAACGGTTGACTACGCGATACTGATGACCACAAGATACCGTGAGGAAAAGAAAAACGGACACGGCAAACTCGAGGCCATGCAGATTGCGGCTCAGGCATCCGACAAATCCATTTTCCAGTCCGCGCTCGTCTTTTTCAGCGCGACATTCGGCGTTTTCTGCGTGTGCAATATAGAGATTGTAAAATCGATCTGTTCCATGCTGGCCAGAGGCGCGATAGTCAGCGGACTTGTAATCATCGTCTTCCTGCCCGCTCTGCTGACCTGCTTTGACAGCCTCATCGGCAAAACAACATATGACAAAGAGAAAAAGACAAAAAAAGAAAACAGAAAAGAGGAGAAAAAGAGCATGAAGGCATCCTCGATAATAAAAAAGACAGTTGCAGCCGGCACGGCGCTCGCATTGCTTTTCGGGCTCACCGCCTGCGGAGCGAAAGACACCGGAGCCGATGCGGAAATTAATAAAGAAACCGCCGGGTCCGTATTTGAACAGCCCGTCTATACGGCAAAGCCCGGTTCGGTCAGCAAATCCGAAACGGTCTATATCAACATGGATAATTCCGGCAAGATTGAAACCGTAAACGTTACCGACTGGCTTCATACCGATGTGGGCGAGGTCTGCGTTGAGGATAAGAGCGGCCTTAAGGATATCGAAAACATAAAAGGCGAAATCCTGCCCGTAATCGACGGCGAAAACGTCAAATGGAATATGACCGACACCGACCTTTATTACAGCGGCGTTTCCTCCGGAAAACCGCCCGTTGAGATTGAAATAAACTACGCTCTCGACGGCAAAAAAGTCTCCCCCGAAAGTC
>CADBOL010000163.1 GCA_902796295.1 Oscillospiraceae bacterium | reverse complement strand
GCCTTTGACTGAGCGTAAACCGCCCTGAGGTCGCTGTCAAATTCGCCCTCTTCGCGCTCCGAAGGAATTGTACCGTCAAAATATTTCTGCACCATCGCGACGGTCCTCGAGACGAGATTGCCCAGATCGTTCGCAAGGTCGGAATTGATTCTGTTGATAAGATTCTCATTTGAGAAAACGCCGTCTGAGCCGAAAGCAATCTCACGCAGGAGATAATATCTCAGCGCATCAACGCCGTATCTCTCGGCGAGAGTAACCGGATCGACAACATTGCCCTTTGATTTGCTCATCTTGCCGCCCTCGAGGAGCACCCAGCCGTGGCAGTAAACCTTCTCGGGCAGAGGAATATCAAGAGACATAAGGAATGCAGGCCAGTAAACCGTATGGAAACGGGTTATATCCTTGCCTATGAGGTGAACATCTGCCGGCCAGAATTTCCGGTAAAGAGTATCGTCTTCTGAGCCGTATCCGAGAGCGGTAATATAGTTTGTCAGAGCGTCAAGCCAGACATATATGACATGCTCGGGATTAATCGGCACGGGAATTCCCCATTTGAAGGTCGATCTCGAAATGCAGAGATCCTGAAGGCCGGGCTTTATGAAATTATTGATCATCTCGGTCTCACGGTGAGCCGGCTCAATGAAACCGGGGTGCTTTGAATAATAGTCAAGCAGCTTGTCGGCGTAATTGGAAAGTCTGAAGAAATACGCCTCTTCCTTTGCCTTTATGACAGGTCTGCCGCAATCCGGGCAGACGCCGTCTGCGGCCTGCGTATCGGTCCAGAAGGACTCGCAGGGCTTGCAGTAAAGCCCCTCGTATTCGCCCTTATATATGTCGCCCTTTTCGTACATTTTATTGAAAATGTACTGTACGGCTTTCTCATGATATTCGTCGGTGGTCCTGATAAACTTATCATTGCTGATATTCATCAGCTTCCAGAGGTCTTTGATGCCGTCAACAATCTTATCGACATATTCTTTCGGGGTAACTCCCGCCTCTTTTGCCTTATCCTCTATCTTCTGACCGTGCTCGTCGGTGCCCGTGAGGAAAAATGTATCATAACCGCGAAGGCGCTTATAGCGTGAAATCGCGTCCGCCTGTACGGTCGAATAAGTGTGCCCGATATGAAGCTTATCAGAGGGATAATATATAGGTGTTGAAATATAAAATGTTTTTTTGTCTTTCATAGTGTCTCCTTATAACAATGCCGCTGCCGATTCGTCAAGCAGAATCAGCGCGTCTTTATGCTGCTGTAATACCGACGCGGGGCAGCGCGGCGTAACTTCGCCGTTTATCATATCTCTGACCGCCTGCGCCTTTGATGCCCCGGTAGCAATCAGGATTATCTTCTTCGCTCTCATTATTGAGCCGATGCCCATCGTGATTGCGTAACGCGGCATGGGAATATCGTCAAAATAAATTGAATTTGCCTCTATGGTCGAGTCGCTGAGCTTTACCTTCCACGCCTCATCGGTAAATTCATCCGAGGGCTCATTGAAAGCGATATGGCCGTTTCTGCCTATGCCCAGAATCTGGATGTCTATTCCGCCGGCGGCTTTGATGGCGTCGGCATACCTTCTGCTCTCCTCTTCCGCGTCGGCGTTTCCGTCAAGGAAGCCGACATTTTTCATGTCAAAATCCGCTTTTGAAAACAGATTCTCAGCCATAAAAGTATAGTAGCTGTTTTTGTGTTCTCTCGGCAGGCCGCAGTATTCATCAAGATTGAATGTCCTGACTTCTTTAAATGAAACCCTGCCCGCTTTATACTCATCAATCATGCAGCCGTATGTCGGCAGAGGGGTGGCGCCGGTCGCGAGACCGAGAACGCATGAAGGGTTTTCATTCACATAATCACAGATAATCTTTGCGGCTGTTTTTCCTATTTCCGCATTCGTTCTTAATACCCTGACCTCCAATTTATTTACCCCCGTTCAATACAATCTCCGTATGTCTGTCGGATGAATCATAAACCGCCTGCATTATCATTGATGTGAGGACAGCTCTGTCAATATACTGGCTGTTTTTGCCTCCGCCCTGC
>CADBOL010000162.1 GCA_902796295.1 Oscillospiraceae bacterium | reverse complement strand
ATGAGAGAAGCTCCTTCCAAAGAGTCCGTGAGCTCATATCCCATATCAACAAGCATGCCCTTGATGTATTCGCTGTCGGAAACATTTCCCTGACAGCCGTAGGTATGAACAAACGCAAACGGCGCTTTCTCATATCTTGTGTCAATAAGAGAGCGGACAAGCTCGGTATATTCTGTTTGTTTCTTTCTTTCACTGTCGGGAACAGCGAAGCGGTTGAGTCTTTCCAAATCGGTTATTCTCCGTATGTTATTTTGATTTTGTTTCCGTCGCTTACAAGATAAATATCCGAGCAGATATCTGTTCTGTAAATCTTACCGGTGTATTGGAGCAGTCTCTTTTCAAGAGCTTCGTTAGGGTGGCCGTAGTCATTCCCGGCGCCGACCGATATTATACAGTATGACGGCGACACTTTCTCAAGGAAAGCGGCGCATGATGAATTTGCGGAGCCGTGATGCCCGACTTTGAGCACATCGGCAGAAACATCGGCGCCTTCGGCAATCACAGACAGTTCCTCATCCTTTTCGGCATCTCCCGTAAAAAGGAAAGAACGTTTCCCGTATGTGAATTTCAGAATCAGCGAGGAATCATTGTGGTTTTCGGCATCATCCGAAACAGGGCCGAGAGTATATACCTTCGCTTTCCCGAAATCAAAAGATTCGCCGAAAACCGGATTTACAATCTCCGCGTCATATTCCGATATCGATTCAATAAGCACGCCGTAAGTATATGAATCGGGAATAAGCTCCGGCCTGACTGCGGGCATAAGGACCGTATCAGGCGCAAACTCATCTATTATTTCCGGCATGCCTCCGATATGGTCGGTGTGAAAATGAGTGCAGACGGCATAATCAAGTTTTTTGATACCGAGTGAATGAAGGCGGGTAATCAGCTCTTCTTCATATCCGTTTTCTCCGGCATCAATAAGCATCGTTTTTCCGTCACAGATTACAAGAGCGCTGTCACCCTGGCCGACATCAAAGTAAACGATGCCTATTCCCTCCGCTCCGAATGACGGGTTGTTTCCGCGGCCGCCGAGTGTATTCTCAAGACCGCTGAGGATACTTCCTTTGCCGAAGATTATGCATAAAACAGCCGCAACAGCAAAAACGGAAATCACTATATACCGGAGCGGATGTTTTTTACCTTTTGACTTTGTTTTTTCTGACATAATTCTTTGAATTCACTTGCTGATGATTCTTAACGGCTGACGGAGCAACAAGACATTTTTCGGAAAAACCTATCAAATCTCTGCGCCCGGCTTTTATGAGCGCCTCTCTGACTGAATCCGCGTTGCTTTTATCATAATACTGAAGCAGGGCACGCTGCAGCGCCTTCTCGTGGGGATTGACAGCCGTATAGACTTCTTTTAGAGTATAAGGATCAAGCCCGGTATAATACATACAGGTCGATATCGTGCCCGGTGTCGGATAAAAATCCTGAACCTGCTCGGGCCGTATCCCCATCTTTTTGAGAAAAACAGCAAGCTCAACAGCGTCTTTAAGTGTGCTTCCGGGATGTGACGACATAAGATACGGCACAAGATACTGCTCTTTGCCAGCTTTGCCGCTGAGCGAAAAATATTTCTTTGAAAAATCTATATATGCCTCAATATGAGGTTTGCCCATCTTGTCAAGCACGGCAGCCGAACAGTGCTCGGGAGCTACCTTGAGCTGACCGCTGACATGGTATTTCACCATTTCGCGAAGGAATGTGTCATCCTTATCCTGCAGAAGATAATCATATCTGATGCCGGAGCGGATAAAAACTTTTTTAATTCCGGGCAAGCTTCTTACCGCCCTGAGTATATCGAGATATTCGCTGTGATCGGCCTTGAGATTTTTACAGGGAACAGGCGCCAGGCAGTGCCTGCCTTTGCACAGTCCTCTCTCCTCCTGACCATCGCATGAAGGCCGCCTGAAATTCGCTGTCGGCCCGCCTATATCGTGTATATAACCTTTGAAACCGGGCAACCCTGTGAGCAGCTTTGCTTCTTCTATAATGGATTCTTTGCTTCTTGATGTAACATATCTGCCCTGATGAAACGCGAGCGAGCAGAAATTGCATCCGCCGAAACATCCTCTGTTATGGGTGATTGAAAACCTGACCTCTTCAATACCGGGCACTCCGCCTTCGCTCTCATACACAGGATGATATGTTCTCTCAAAAGGCAGAGAATAAATTGCGTCAAGCTCATCCGTCTTAAGAGGCAGCGAAGGAGGATTCTGAACGAGCATCCTGTTTCCGTGTCTCTGTTTTATCGGTT
>CADBOL010000161.1 GCA_902796295.1 Oscillospiraceae bacterium | reverse complement strand
GATATAAAAGCGGTCAGCAGGATGTCTCCGGCAAAGCCGTTACGGTTGTTCAGAGCAATTCCACGCTCAAAGGCATCTATCTTATCACATCACTCTGCGGCGTGATAGGCAATTTTGTTCCCGCCTTTGTATATCTGTTTGATAACTTCACCGGCAAGCGCAGAGATACCATCAGGGAAGAACTTGCCGAAATGCGCAGAGCGAGAGCCGAGGGTGAAGGCGTCAACAGAGAACTGCCTCAGGGAGTGTAAAATGATACTGCCGGATTACTGCGGATACGGTCAGCTGTTTGCGTTCAGCGGAATTGACGGAGAAAACTCTCACGATGATGATTTCGCCGGAATGCTAATGAATGACAGAATATCCGTGAGATTTGATTTTGATGACCCGGTTACCCTGAGTGTTCCGACGGATGAAAAAATCGGCGTTGTGCTTTCCGACGCGATTAAAGGCGAGGATACGCTTATTGTATTTGTTTCTAAAGATACCGTCGCGGGAGTTTCACCGCACAGGTCCCGTATTTTTTCCGAAAGGTTTCCGCAGTCGGATGATGACGGCGATATCTCTTTTATCAGTACAGACGGCTGTGTATTCTGCCTTTACCGTGAGAGAGACGGATTCGTTTTTCTCAGGGCGGGGAATAACGATGACGCGGTTGCCAAAGCAAAAGCGATAATCGGTATGGATATCGAAGCTCTCTTTGAGGAGAGGATCAATTATTTCAAAGAGAAGCCTTTATGCAAAGATCCCCGCTTCGAAAAGCTCTATTATAAGTGCCTTTCAGTAAACAAAGTCAATGTTTACAGCCCTCAGGGCGGTATAGACTGCCGCTCCACCACACCGGACAGGCTGCCTCACAGGCATGTCTGGCTGTGGGATTCGATGTTTCACGCCATGGCGATTTCATCCTATGATACACGCCTAGCAAAGGAGTCAATCCTCGCGGTGCTGCAGTGTCAGAGAGATGACGGGTTTATTCCCCACATGATGGAATCCCGGGATAAAATCTCCGGCATCACACAGCCGCAGGTTATCGCCTGGGCGGCGCTTTCGGTTTACCGTATTGACAAAGACAGAGATTTCCTTGAGCGGTGTGCGGAAAAAATTGACAGATTTCTCCGCTGGTTTATTGACAACAGAGACAAAAACCGCAACGGACTTTTTGAATGGCATACCGACTACGCCAACACAAGGTGCAGATGCGATGAGAGCGGAATGGATAATTCACCGAGATTTGATACGCTCGAGACTCTTGATGCTATAGATTCCTCGTGCTTTATGGCGAATGACTGCCATGCTCTTTCGGTTATTTATGACGAGCTCGGAGAAAAAGAAAAAAGCATTTATTTCTTTAATCTTTACCGCGAAACCGGAAATCTTATCAACAGACTTCTCTGGGATGAAGAAACGGGCATTTACTGTGACAGGGATTTCGGCGGAAATCTCACTCATGTGATGACAGTTTCCGGCTTTCTCCCCATGTTTGCCGGTGCCTGTCCGGACAGCAGGACGGAAAAACTCCGGGCTCTGCTGACAGACCCTGAAAAATTCGCTACCGCCTTTCCGGTGCCGAGCATCTCAAGGGATAATCCTCTTTACGGCGGCGATATGTGGAGAGGTTGCACCTGGCTCAACTATAATTTTATGATAATTCTCGGCCTGAGAAAATACGGCCATTATGACCTTGCCGAAGAAATACGGCTTAAAACCCTCAGGTGCGTTGACAGAATATTTGAAAAAACAGGCAATATCTTTGAATTCTACGACGCGGAAGACAAAACCGAGCCGTGGAAGCTTAACCGGAAAGGGCCTCAGCCCGGTATTCCGGATTACAGAAAAAAATATCATTCCATCACGGATTATAACTGGACTGCAAGTTTTCTTATCCTGATGATTCAGAATGATTTTGACAGATTTGAAATCTAAAGACGGGAGTGAATGGCGTATCACGCCGCTGCTGAAATGAAAAAAACTTTAACCTGCATTTTATCAATCGTACTTGCTCTTACCGCTTTTTCAGGGTCTGCTTTTGCCGCAAATATTACCGGCATCGATCAGGATCCGCCTGAATTTCAGGTTAAAATCGGGGCGCCTCCGGGCACCTACGACAATGCCAAAGTCAGCGATATCAAGGCGACCCTTAACGGAGAAGAGCTTGTTCCCAATAAAATTGAGAAAGAAACCGCTTCGGTAGAGTGGATTATCATGCTCGATACATCCAAATCTCTCTCGGAGGAGCATTTCAACGCCCAGAAAACCGCTGTTCTCGAAGTGCTGAAAAACCTGCGCGACACGGATAAGCTTATTCTTTATACATTTGACGCGACGGTAGTTCAGAAACTCTACGGCAACGAAAGCCCCGACGCGGCAAAAAAGGTGCTTGACTCAATCAAGAGCGAAGGCCAGCAGACCGCATTCTACTCTGCGGCGATCAAGCTTGCTCAGATGGCGGAGCAGTCACAGGCGGCAGTCTGCGTTCCCGTTATTTTCTCCGACGGCGTTGAGACCGTGAACAAGGATAAAAGAGCGGGTACAATTTCAACTCTCAAAAAATCTCCCGTCCCGATTTACGGCTATTACCCGAATGTTGCGGATGACACAATAAAGAAATCATTCAACGAAATAATCAAGGCATCCGGCGGCTCGACAAAATCATTCAGCAAGAGCAATGCCGCGAGCCAGCTGGCGGCTTTCAACAGCGACGATACTTATATGATCGAATTGACCGCTACAAAGAGCATAGAAGCAAGCAATAACGCAAAACTCACCATTGATATGGGAGACGGCACTGTTCTCAACAAAGAGATAGTCGTCAGTGAATGGGAAGGCGACAAAGATCCTCCCGAGGTTATCACAGTGGTCACGGATGAGGAGAGAAACACCGTATCGGTCACCTTCAGCGAGATTATTTTAAACTGCAAGGATGAATCGATCTATGAATTCACAGTCAAGGATGAAACGCTTACTCCTCCCAAAATCAAATCAATAAGCAAATCATCTCCGGAAACCGTTTTAATTAATCTTGATAATGTGAAAGTGTCCGGAGTTCAGCTCACTGTCAAAGGGTATAAAGATATAGCGGGCAACGAAGGCAAAGAAAAGACCTTCACCGTTACCATAGATGAAAATATAGTCAAGACTCTCACAAATATGGGTATCGGCGCAGGAGGCGCTCTTCTGCTTGTGCTGATTATCCTCGGAATAATTCTCAAAATCAAAAAAGAGAAGAAAAAGAAGGAAGAGGCAAAGGTTCAGGCGGCTTACAAAAAAGGCAAAAAGATTGAGCCTAAGCCCGAGAAACCGAAGAAGGAAAAACCCGGCAAAGAAAAACTTGACGCCCAACAGAAAGCCGAGCTGGAAAGACTCGAAAAACAGAAGAAAAAGGAAGAGGAGAGAAGACGCGCCGAGGAAGCGCAGTTCAAATTCTACTTTGAAGAAAAGGGCGGAAATGCCGAGGGTGAAGGCACCTTAAAGAGCAGGTTTGAAAGGCGCGAGAGAAGGAACAAGTCAGATCCGGCCGGTGAAAGCAATCTGCCGGATGACAATAATCAGCCTGAATAATTATCCTTGATTTATTGGAAACAAAGTGGTAAAATACATTTCACACTCTTGATCTGTCTGACAGATTGATTTACGGAGATATAAAATGGAAAAAAAGATTATCGCAGTTTTGCTCTGCGTTTCAACGCTTTTCTGCCTTATTGCGGTACCTTCAAATTCAATTAAATATGAAGAAGGCATAGAAGCGCTCAGAACTCAGTTCAAAGAAGGTAAAGGGCCTGTAATTGACGGCTTTAATATTGATTACAGCTACTTTGAGCCGGAATCAGACAATCCCTGCCCACTCATGGTTTTTATGGGCGGTATCGGTAACGGCACTTATGAAGGCAGAGAGCTTGAGGTTACGGATTTCCCGTACTGGTCAAGCGAAGAATTTCAGGCGAGCGCCGAAAACGCGGACGGTATGTATCTGATGATTCTCAGATCACCTCTGCCCTATTATTTCGACACCTGTCCTCTTGCTCCGATGTATGAGGCGATAAGGGATTTTGCAGATACACACAATGTTGACAAAAAGAGAATCTGCCTGTTTGGCAGATGCCTGGGTGCGAGCGGCGTCAACCGCCTTGTAAGCACATACCCCGAATACTTTTCAGGCGCCTGCTATATGTGCCCGAGAACCATTATCACTCCTTCGACAGCTCAGAAAATCAAAGATGTCAAGGTATGGATTTTCAACAGCTATCTTGATACCTATTCAATTTATTTCTTCTTTGCCCTGCCTTCCTGGATTATTGAGACAATATTCACCTCTGATAAGGATAACATAAGGCTGACAAGCTGCCTTACCGCTCCCGGAAGCAGTCTGGTATTGAATCACGAGGTTTATCCTCTTATTTTCAAGAATTTCTCACACGGTGTTGAGAGTGACTATATAGGCCTCAAGACCGTTGACGGATACGGCAGGACCTTGAATGACGTCGACGTTATCAATTTTTTTACATCCGGTCCTTATACGCCGGCCTCCGACTCACCGGCAACTCCTTCGGACGCTACTCCTTCCGATGCGACACCCTCGGATGCTACCCCGACGGACGCAACGCCTTCTGACGCGACACCGACAGAACCGCTGACTCCGACCGATGCCACACCGACGGAACCTGCGAGTCCGACCGACGCTACGCCGACAGAACCGGCAACTCCGACCGATGCAACTCCGACAGAACCCGCGAGCCCTGCCGATGCCACACCGTCGGATCCCGCGAGTTCAACAGATCCGGCAAGTTCGACGGATCCCGCGAGTCAGACAGATCCCGCGAGCCGGACAGACCCCGCGAGTCAGTCAGAGCCGTAATTTGAAAATTCAGATAAAAAACAAAAAAGACTTGCGTGAGCAAGTCTTTTTTACTTGGTGCCGGTGACCGGACTTGAACCGGTACGCAGTTGCCTGCGAGGGATTTTAAGTCCCTTGCGTCTGCCTATTCCGCCACACCGG